>JAAYUB010000085.1 GCA_012517875.1 Acidobacteriota bacterium
TACCGGTTGTTCCGCGACGAGGCGCTTGACGGTCTGACCGTCGACATCCCGGACACCGGCTTCCCCGCCCAGCTCTTCTCCAAGACCGATTTCGACAAGATCCAGATCCTGATGCCGCCCGACCTGCTCGCTCCCGGCCTGACGCTGTTCCTGCTGTTCCGTTCCTTCAACCGCGAGGTGCACCTGATGAAGCCGGACGGGCTGCACGAACTGAAGCGCTCCCGGCGGGAACCGCCGCCCTGCTTTGCCTCACTGGCCGCATTCCGCGACACCATCCACCAGATCAAGGAGGTTCGGCAGAACCTGGAGCGCATCCAGGGCCTGCTGGATCTGCGCTGATCCACACCATCGTTTCGCTCGCGGGCGGCTCGACCGGGATAAAGGCCGGTCCCATTCCCAGCAGAAGGATGATACAATCCGCTCGAATGCCCCGGCGCCGCGCCGGGACCGGGCGGGGCGGAGATGCGCGCACTTTCCATTTTCCAACGACTCGCTCAGCGGACGATCCGCCGGCTGTTCGCCGTCGCGCTCGCCGGCGGCGTGGTGCTGGCGGCCCCGGTCGCGTGGCTCCGGTCGCAGGATCCGGGCGCGCCCCGGGCCGTGGATGCGCGCGTGGCGACCGCGACCGGAGCGCTGATGATCGGGACGCCGTTTGTTGTGGAGATCCGGGTCCAAGCGCCACCGGCCGGCCGGTGGGTGCTCCCCGAATGTCCGCAGCGTTACGGCGACTTTACGCTGCGGGCCGTTCGCGTGGCAACGTCCGGCCGGTCGGGATATGACGTGATCCGACTGGAGCTGCAGGCGTTCAGAACCGGGCGGATCCCGCTGCCGGCCGTGCCAGTCGTCTGGCGCAGCCTGGCAGGCACCGATATTCCATTGACGTATCCGCCTGGCGAGATCACCGTGACCGAACTGCTGCGGGGGGCGGGACCTTTCGCCCCCCAGCCGCCCCGGGGCGGCCTGACGGCGCCCGCCGGAGGCTTTCCTGTCTGGTGGTGGGTTCTGGGCGGTGCGGTTCTGGCCGCTGCCGCCGCGACGGGCTGGTGGCTCCGGCGACGAGGCCGACCACCGGCGCCCGATGTCGCCTCTCCGCGGGAAGTCAATCTGGCTTACTTCCGGGAGCGACTGAACCGGGTATGGGGCCAGCGCGCCGCCGCCCGTTCCCCCCAGGAGCTCTCAGGCCGGCTGGTGGATGTCTTTCGGGACTTCCTGGCCTGGCGGTTCCGCACCGACCTGCACGCCCTGACCACAACCGAGCTCTGCCTGCGGCTGGCCGGTCCGGAAGCGGCCGGGCCGGAGGGCATCGCGCCGATCCGGACCGTCCTGGCTGCCGCTGACGAGTCGCGTTTTTCCTTCACCGCCGCCGACGTCGACGCCCTCGTGGCCGCGTTTGTCGAGATCATGGAACGACTGGGATCGCGCGATGCTAAACCTGCCGTCGACACTCAAGTTCGCTCAGCCTGAGGGGTGGCTCTGGGCCCTCGCGGCGCTGGCCGTGCTGGTGGTGGTGCGCCTGCTGGTCTTCCGCCAGCGCCGCCCCGGCATCTATTTCCCGGGCGTGGACTGGCTGGCGGCGCACACCGGCCACGCTCGCCTGCTGCCCCGCCTGGCCAGCGGCCTGATCGTGCTGGCCGCGCTGGCGCTGTTCCTGGCCCTGGGCCGGCCCTACACGGAAACGTTCCGCGAGGAGACAGCCGCCGAAGGCGTGGACATCGTTCTCGTCCTGGACATTTCCACCTCCATGTCCGCGGAGGATTTCGAGCCGGACAATCGTCTGGCTTCGGCCAAGGCAGTCATCCGGGATTTCATCCGCCGCCGGACCCACGACCGGCTGGCCCTGATCACGTTCGCCGCAGACGCCTACGTGGTCTGTCCCCTGACCGCCGACCATTACTCTCTGGAGGCCCTGCTGGATTCGGTGGAACTGATCCCCTTCGACGCCGACGGCACCGCCATCGGCATGGCGCTGGCCTCGGCAGTCAACCGGCTGCGGGATTCCCCGGCGCGGAGCCGCCTGGCTGTCCTTCTCACCGACGGCGCCAACAACCGCGGCGAAGTGTCGCCGCTCCAGGCAGCGGAGTTCTGCAAGCGGTTCAATGTCCGCGTGTACACGGCCGGAATCGGCACGGGCGCCGAGACCCGCGTGATGGCACGTGCCCCCGACGGCTCGCCCACCTGGATCCGGACGCGGGTGGATTTCGACCCCCAGGTGCTGACCGAGATCGCTCGCACCACCGGCGGCCAGTCCTTCCTTGCCTCCGACACGTCCGGCCTGGACCAAGTCTACCGCGAGATCGACCGGATGGAGAAGACCGTGCTCGAAACACGGCGCATTCCGGATCGCCGCGAGTTGATGCCGCTCTGTCTGTGGTTCGCCCTGGGCTGCGTGCTGGCGGCCGCGGCCGTGTTCAGTCTGGCGCCCGCCTGCATCTGAATGCGCCGGTAATGACGGCGGGGCGCAATTACCATAATAGTTAAATATTCTTCCAGGATTACACGACCTGCATTATAATTTCCTTTTGCCATCTCGCACGGAGGAGTGATCCATGGCCGACACACCCAAGCGGACGACTTCCGGAATCGACATTCAGGAGACGTATCGCCCGGACGATCTGCCCGGCTTCGACTACACGACGCAACTCAACGATGCGGGCAGCTACCCTTACACTCGCGGGATCTACCCCGGGATGTACCGGCAGCGCCTTTGGACCATGCGCCAGTATGCCGGCTACGCCACCGCCGAGGAGAGCAACAAGCGGTACCGCTACCTCCTGGAGCAGGGCCAGACGGGTCTCAGCGTCGCGTTCGACCTGCCCACCCAGATCGGTCTGGACTCCGACCACGCGCTGGCCGAAGGCGAAGTGGGGAAGGTGGGCGTCGCCATCGACTCGGTGGAGGACATGGCCTCGCTGTTCCACCAGATTCCCCTGGACAAGGTGTCCACCTCCATGACCATCAACGCCACCGCCGGGGTGCTTCTGGCCATGTACATCGCCGTGGGCGAGCGGCAGGGCGTCAGCGCCGACAAGCTGTCGGGCACCGTGCAGAACGACATCCTCAAGGAGTACATCGCCCGCGGCACGTATATCTACCCGCCGGGGCCGTCGCTGCGTCTCATCACCGACATCTTCGAGTTTTGCTCCCGGCACGTGCCGAAATGGAACACCATTTCCATCAGCGGGTACCACATCCGCGAGGCTGGCTCCACCGCAGTCCAGGAAGTCGCCTTCACCCTGGCCGACGGAATCGCTTACGTCCAGGCGGCCATCGACAAGGGCCTGGACGTGGACGCGTTCGCGCCGCGGCTGTCTTTCTTCTTCAACGCCCACAACGACCTGTTCGAAGAGGTGGCCAAGTTCCGTGCCGCCCGCCGCCTGTGGGCGCGGATCATGCGCGACCGCTTCAAGGCCAAGGATCCGAAGTCGCTCCTGCTCCGCTTCCATACCCAGACCGCCGGCTCCACTCTCACCGCCCAACAGCCCAATGTGAACGTGGTGCGGGTGACCATCCAGGCCCTGGCCGCCGTGCTCGGCGGCACCCAGTCGTTGCACACCAACTCCATGGACGAGGCGCTGGCGCTGCCCACCGAGGCGTCCGCCCGGCTGGCCCTGCGCTCTCAGCAGGTCATCGGCTACGAGAGCGGCGCCACCAGCACCACCGATCCCCTAGGCGGTTCCTACTACGTGGAACGACTGACCAGCGAGATCGAAAACGGGGCCGCCGACTACATCCGCCGCATCGACGACATGGGCGGCGCGCTGCGGGCCATCGAAGCCGGCTTCATCCAGAAGGAGATCCAGGACGCCGCTTACGCTTACCAGAAGGCGGTGGAGGCCGGCCAGCAGGTCATCGTCGGCGTGAACCGCTTCCAGATGCAGGAGGAGGAGCGGTTCGACATCTTGCGGATCGACCCGGCCATCGAGAAGAACCAGAAACAGCGGTTGGCGGAGCTGCGCCGCGGCCGGGACAACAACGCCGTCCGCCTGGCCCGCGAGGCGATCGCCCAGGCCGCCCGCGGTCACGACAACCTCATGCCCCTGATCTTGGACGCCGTGCACAAGCAGGCCACCATCGGCGAGATCTCCGACACCCTCCGCGACGTGTTCGGCCTGTACCAGGAAACGGTTATGCTGTGACGGATGGCGGCCCGCATCCCTGGACCGACCGCCAGCCCATGTATTGCGGACAGCCGGCCTTCGGGCCGGCTGTCCTGTTTTTCCTGCTTTGATTCCGCTCCCGGATATCCGCTCCACAACCAGTTTTGCCCAAACATCCGACCGACTGAGTCGTATGACTCATCATCATTCCAGTCATCGGGGGAGATTATGCACACTGATCCGAATTCCTGTCCGAACATCAGGCGCCGCCTGACGGCGGTCGCGCTGATGCTGCTGTTCATCGGCTTGGGTGTTTTCAGCACCGGAATCCGAGCCGCCGAGCCCGGGGAGCCTCTGACCATCGGCCGACTGGTCAAGTATTGGTCGAAAGCGCTCGGCGAGGAGCGCACCCTCCTCATCACCACCCCCGCCGGCTACGACCGCTTCGCCCGGCGATACCCCGTGGTGTACGTCCTCGACGGCGAGGGCAATCACATCCTGGCCGCCGCGGTGACCAATTTCCTGGCCCGCAACAACCAGATGCCCCCGGCCATCGTGGTCAGCATCACCAACACGAACCGGACCCGTGATTTCACGCCCACCGCGGCGGCAGACCGTCCCGGTTCCGGCGGCGGCGCCAGATTCATGGAGTTTTTCAAGGCCGAGCTGGTCCCCTGGGTGGAGCAAAATTACCGGACGGAGCCGTACCGGATTCTCGTCGGTCACTCACTGTGCGGCATGTTCGCGATCTGGACGATGCTCACCGAGCCCGATCTGTTCCAGGGCCTGGTCGCCGTCAGCCCCTATGTCATGTGGGACAACGATTACGTAGTGCGCCTGGCGGCGGAGCGGCTATCCGCCATCCCGGCCACGCGCCGCAGTCTCTACATCACCCTCGGGAACGAACCTGACTACAAACCCGCCCTGGACCGGTTCCTGAAGCTGATGAAGGGAAAGGCCCCGAAGAGCACGACCTGCCACTTTGTCCCGCTGGAAAACGAAAACCACGATAGTGTCCTGCTGGAAAGCATCCACCGCGGACTGGTGGCCATCTACGCCGGCTGGCAGCCTTCCGGTGACCTCCTCACCCTGGGGCTCAAGGGGCTGGAGGACCACTACCGCCAGCTCAGCCAGAAATACGGGTATACCATCGAGGTACCCGAGGCCATGCTCAACCAGTTGGGGTACCTGTACCTGCAACAGCGCAAGGACAGCCATGCGGCGATCACCGTGTTCCGGCGGAACGTGGAACTGTTCCCCAACTCGGCCAACGTGTACGATTCGCTGGGTGAGGCTCTGGAGCAAACGGGGCAGTTGGAAGAAGCAGTCCGGGCCTACCGGGAGGCGGTGAGCCGGGCGGAGAAGAACCTGGATGCCAACCTGAACATCTACCGGCAGAACCTGGCCCGGGCTGAGGCGGCTAGCAAGGGAAAACCCCACACACCCTGACGGATGCCGTGTGACCGTCTGCAGCCGGCACCTGCTGTCTGATGGCGGGTCGGAGATCTGTCAATACGTGGTGCTATGCGAGGTGTCTTCGTCGAGTCCGCCGGGTGTGACCAGGACGAAGGGATCAGCGGCGCCTTCCTTGTACAGCACGGTGCGATTGCGGCCGAGTTCCTTGGCCCGGTACATGCATTCGTCGCTCCGAGCGATCAGCTGCTCAGGTGTGGTCATGGTGGCGGACTTCTCGGCGATGCCGATGCTCACCGTGATGCGGATTTCGTGACCGTCCTTGCTGGTAAAGGTGTGCGCTTCGATGAGTTTGCGCAGCTTCTCCGCCACGTAGATCGCCTGCATGCCGGAAGTCTCCGCCAGGATGATGATAAACTCCTCGCCGCCGTACCGGCAGGCGATGTCGGTGGCCCGCAGGTTGGACAGGAGCAGCCGGCCCAGTTCCGACAGCACCTCGCTGCCGGTCAGGTGGTCGTACGTGTCGTTGACCAGTTTGAAGTGATCCAGGTCCAGGAAGAGCAGGGTCACCGGTTGCGACGGCTGCCGGCCCCGGAACAGGAACTCCAGGTGGTTCATCAGATACTTTCGATTATAGAGGCTGGTCAGGTCGTCGAACGTGATGAGGTGGTAGAGCTTCTCGTGGAACTCACTCTCGTCGGCGTCGGCAAGCTCGAATTTCAGCACCGTGCTGCCCACCCGGATCTTGTCGCCGTTCACCAGCCGCCGCTTCTGGATCCGGTCGCCGTTGACCGACGTGCCGTTGGCGCTCTGCAGGTCGATCACCGTGACGTAGGCCGGGGTGGTCTCCAGCAGGCAGTGCTTCCGGCTGACCGTCTTGTCGTTGACGCGGATGCTGGCGGTGGAGCCGCGGCCCAGTGACATGGCCGCGGCGGTCAATTTGAAAATCTGGCCGGTATCGTTGCCGTCGATCACGATCAGGGCGGGAATCTTCTGACCCGCACGGAGTTTGGCCTCCAGCTCCTCGGTCCGGAGGATCTGGGTGGTCTCATCCAACGGTCCTGTGGCTTCCTTGCCCTTGTTCATAACCCTCAGGTGAAAAAACAGCCATATTATAGTGAATCCGGCGGACCGGCACAAGCTCCAAACCGATGGAACAGTTTCAGAAAAAAATAGCTACTGTTCCGCCGTGAGGAACAGTTTGGTTTTGACTGGGTGGAGCGTGGGACCTATAATCACCGTCGTCGCCGGAGAACCGGCGGCGCATTCTCACTTCAGCATGGAGCGTCCGTCATGAAAACCAAGACCGCCAAAGAAAAGGCCTCTGCCGCCCGCCAGACCCTGTGCGGCGCTGATATCACACCTCTGCCCCGGGACCTGCCGTACGCGACCGTTTCGTTGTGCCCGGAGTGCAGCCGCAAGATCGACGCCCGGCTGTTCGAGGAGAACGGCAAGGTGTACATGGAAAAAACGTGTCCCGACCACGGCTACTGCCGCGACCTGATCTTCTCCGACGTGGATATCTACCGGCAGGCCTTGTCGTGGCACTACGACATCGGTGAGGGCGTCTCCAATCCGGCGGTGGCCAAAGCCGCCTCCTGTCCCGACGATTGCGGCATGTGCGACCTTCATGTCAGCCACACCGTGCTGGCCAATGTGGACCTGACCAACCGCTGCAATCTCACCTGTCCCATCTGCTTCGCCAACGCCAATGTGCAGGACTACATTTACGAGCCCTCGTTCGAAGAGGTCAAGGGCATGTTGCAGACGCTCCGCGATGAACGGCCGGTGCACGGCCGGGTGGTCCAGTTCGCCGGCGGCGAACCGACCCTGCACCCCGATTGGTTCCGGATCCTGACGCTGGCCAACGAGATGGATTTCGCCCACGTCCAATGCGCCACCAACGGCATCAAATTCGCCGACCTGGACTTCGCCATGAAGTCGAAGGAAGCCGGCCTGCACACTCTCTATCTGCAATTCGACGGCCTCGATCCGAAGCTCTACAAGGAGATCCGCGGCTCGGAAAAACTGCTGGACATCAAGTTCAAGGCCATTGAGAACGTCCGCAAAGCCGGGATGAAGATCGTGTACGTGCCCACCATCGTGGGCGGCGTCAATGACGACCAGGTGGTCCCCATCCTCCAGTTCGCCCTCGACAACATCGACGTCAGCTCGGGCATCAGCTTCCAGCCCGTGGCCCTGACCGGCCGCATCGATGACAAGGAGCGGGAGAAGCTGCGCTTCACCCTGTCCGACCTGGCGCTGCGCATCAATGAGACCGGTTACACCACCAAGGCGGACTGGTTCCCGCTGTCGTGCACATCGCCCATCTCGCAGCTCATCTCCGCCATGCGCGGCAATCCCACCTGCCACATCACCTGTCACCCCACCTGCGGCATCGGCACTTACTTCTTCGTGGACCAGAACAAGAAGCCCACGCCCATCACCCGCTTCGTCAACGTCAAGGCGCTGCTGGACGACATGCAGAAGCAGGCCCAGGGCCTCGAGGCCTCCAAGTGGCTCCGCGGCGCCTATAAGTTCTTCACCGGCGCCGGCGCCCTGGTCAACATGAAAAAACACTTCATCGCCGATCAGGCGCCCGAGGGGCTGTCCTTCACCCGCTTCCTGCAGACCCTCGAGGGGATGCTGGACAAGAAGGCCGGCCGCGGCGAGCTGGACGGCACCTACACCTACAAGACGCTGCTCGTGGCCGGGATGCACTTCATGGACAGCTACAATTATGACATCGACCGCGTCAAGCGGTGCGTCATCCACTACGCCACCCCCGACGGCCGGCTTTACCCGTTCTGCACGTACAACTCCGGCCTGGTATTCCGCGACAAGATCGAGAAGCAGTTCTCCGTGCCGAAGAGTGAATATCGGAAGAAGCACGGCGCCAGCGCCGACTGCTGCTGATCCCGGCCGGCGGCCGCCGTCGGACCGAACGTTTCGGAACCGCCCATTCCCGCTCTGCGGAAGTGGGCGGTTCCCTTTTCAGCGCATCCCTTGCCGCAGGAGCAGTGGTTGGCCTGACCGCTGGGACCGCCACGGGAGGACTCCCGATAAAACGCACGGCGTCGCCTCCCGAAAGCTTGCTATAATACCCATCGTCGGCTATTGCCCGGAGTGAGATCATGAACATCGGCCTGCCGGAACTGGCCATCATTTTCCTCTTGGCGCTGCTGCTGTTCGGGCCGCGCAAGCTGCCAGAGATCGGCCGGACCGTGGGCAAGTTCATGCACGAATTCCGCCGGGCCAGCGACGAACTGAAGACCACCATCGAGCGCGAGGTCAACCTGGAGGCAGGCGACCTGCGACCGGATTTAATCAAGTTCAAGCAACAGATCGCCGAAGCGCGCAACGAACTGTCCGACATCCGCAGCGCGGTGGATCCATACACACCCCTGGCGTCCTCCGGCAGCGCCACCACTCCGTCCGATTCCGCCGGGCCCGCGGCCATCGAGCCTGCGGCCGCCGAATCCCCCAACGCCCATGACCGCCTGCTGGAAGAAGCCGTCGCGGAGCGCGCCGCCGTCGAAATCCCGCCGCCCGGACCGGGCGACGATCTGAAGGGCTGACCATGCGTGAATCACCGCCCGCAGAAGGCGCCGCCCGCGGCCCGGCAACCGGCGAATCCCTGAAACCCATGACCCTGTTGGAACACCTCGACGAACTCCGGCGCCGCCTGATGCGCTGCCTGATGGCGGTCGCCGTCGGCTTTGCGGTGTCCTACGCCTACCACGAGGAGATTTTTCAGTGGCTGGCCCTGCCACTGACCCGATACCTGCCCGAGGGCGGGCGCCTGGTCTACCTGAAGCTCCAGGAACCGTTCATGCTGTTCCTCAAGGTGGCGCTGTTTGCGGGCATCTTCCTCGCCGCGCCTTTCCTCCTGTGGCAGCTCTGGCTGTTCATCTCGCCGGGCCTTTACCGACATGAAAAACGCTACGCCCTGCCGTTCATCGTGTTCGCATCGGCCCTCTTCCTCGCCGGCTGCGGTTTCGCCTACTTCATCGCCCTGCCGTCGGCCTTCCAGTTCTTCATCGTCATGGGCAAGGGCTACACGCCGAACATCGACATCGACTTCTTCTTCGACCTGGTATTGTTCATCATCCTGGGGATGGGCGCGGTCTTCCAGCTCCCCGTCGTGATCGCTTTCCTGGCCATGATGGGCATGGTCACGCCACGGTTTCTCATCCAGAAATTCCGCCACGCGGTGGTGATCATCTTCATCGTGGCGGCGGTCATTTCGCCCACCACCGACGCCCTCAACCTGGTGATCTTTGCCGGACCGATGCTGGTGCTCTACGTCCTGAGCATCGGCGTGAGCTGGATCTTCATGCGCCGCCGCGCCAAGACCGGCGCCGTCGACGGCGCGCCCGCGGCATGAGCCGGTCCATGGCCCGCCGGCGCCCCCGTCACCCCGCCAATCCCCGCTCGCCGGCCGACGGCCGGCCGACGGTTGCCGGGCCGGCACCGCCGATCCGCCTGCTCGCCACCGACCTGGACGGCACGCTCCTAGACCGCCGGTACGCCATCTCCCCAGCCAATTATCAGGCGGTCCGCGACCTGCGTACAGCCGGAATCCAACTGGTGCCAGCCACGGGCCGCCAGTACCGCGTGAGCGCCGGCTACGCCTTCGCGCTGGGGTTGGACGGCCTGATGATCTTCCAGAACGGCGCGGTGACCAAGGAACTGGTCAGCCGCCTGCCTCTGCACTTCCAGACGCTGCCGCCGGCGTTGGTCCCCGTCGTCGCCGCGGCGGGCCGCGCCGCCGGCTGTTCGCCGGTGCTGTTCGGCGATCCGCACGGCACGGGCCGGCTGTACCTGGAGGAGCGCGCCGTGGGCCAGGAGCGCATGCTCCGGTTCCTGGAGCTGAGCCGGACCGCCGTGACCGTGGTGCGCGATCTCGAGCGGCTCGCCGGCCTGGATGTCCTTCAGGCGATGTTCAGCGGTTCGGTGGCGGACATGCGGCGCCTGGCCGCCTGCTTTCGGACCCGCTTCGGCGACGACATCCGGGTGCTGCTCACCGAATACCCCGATCGTGACCTGACGCTGCTGGATGTGATGCATCCCGACGTGAACAAGGGGGCTGCCCTGCGGCGGGTGGCCCGCACGCTGGGCATCCCCATGGATCAGGTGGCCGCGGCCGGAGACAATTTCAACGACCGCGACATGCTGGCGGCCGCCGCTCTGCCCATGGTCATGGGCAACGCCGATCCCGACCTTCGCACCGCCTTCCCGACGGCGGTGCTGCCGGACTGCGAAGCCGACGGGCTGGCCTGGGGCATCTGGCGGTACGTGCTGGACCGGCCCGACCGGATCGCCGAGTGGTTCCCCGAACGTCCCGAACCGGTCACGTGAGCCGGCGGCCGGACGCGGGCCCTGCGACGTGTTGCAATCATTCGGACCGGTATCAACCGGTCCCGGAGCCGAAACAATGGGAAAAATTCGGGTGCTGTCGGACCAATTGATCAACCAGATCGCTGCAGGCGAAATCGTGGAGCGGCCGGCATCCGTCGTCAAGGAGCTCGTGGAGAACGCGCTCGACGCCGGCGCCACCCGGATCGACATCGAGGTGGCGCGGGGCGGGCGGGAGCGCATCACCATCCGGGACGACGGCGAGGGAATGAGCCACGAGGACGCCCTGCTCGCCTTCGAGCATCACGCCACGAGCAAGCTGCGGGTGGCTGAGGATCTCGAGCGGATCGCCTCGCTGGGCTTCCGCGGCGAAGCGCTGCCGTCGGTCGCCGCGGTGTCCCGCCTCGCGCTGCGCACGGCGGAACGAACCGCCGGCGGCGCCGCGGGCGGCACGCTCGTGGAGATCCACGGCGGCGTGATCCGCGACGTCCGGCCCATCGCCTGGGCCGGCGGGACCGAGCTCGTGGTGCGGGATCTGTTTTTCAACGTCCCGGCCCGCAAGAAATTCCTGCGCGCTGACACCACCGAGTCCGCCCACATCGCCCGCACCGTCACCCATTACGCTCTGGCGTGGCCGGCGGTCCATTTCACCCTGCTCAGCGGCACGCGGCGGGTGATCGACGTCCCGCCGGTCCGGTCGCTGGACGAACGGATTCACCAGCTGTTCGGCGACGAGTTCCTCGCGGACATGATCCCGCTAAACACGCAGGAGGAGGGCGTGCGGTTGTCTGGCTTCATTTCCGGCCCGCACCAGCGCCGGGCATCCACCGAGGCGCAGTATTTCTTCGTCAACGGCCGGATGGTCCGCGACCGCCTGCTGGCCACGGCGTTGTCGCAGGTCTACCGCGGGATCATCCCCGGCGGCACCTACCCGGCGGCGATCCTGTTCGTGGAGATTCCCTCCGCCGAAATCGACGTCAACGTCCATCCGGCCAAAACGGAAATCCGCTTCCGCCAGTCGTGGCAGGTGCAAACGTTCATCCGCCGAACGCTGGAAACGGCCATCCGGACCCACCGGCCCTTCGCCAGCCTGGCGGACTGGACCGCACCGGCGGAGCAGCCAGACACCCCGGCCGGCGAAGCTGTGACCGGAGATCCGGGCTCGGCCGCCGACGCCGTCCGGCAACGGGTCCGTGAAGCGCTGGCGGATTTTTCAACCCAGCCGACGTCGCCGATGGAGCGTCGTTTCGCGTTCACCTCCGTCCGGACCGGCGCGCCGGACGCCCTCACGCTGTCGATTGATCGCCACCCCGAAACCGCGGCGCCGCCGCCGGTGTCCGGCGCCGCGGTGAAGGACACCGGCAGGTGGCAGGTGCTGGGCCAGTGGCGCGAGAGTTTCATCGTGGCGGTCAGCCCCGATGAACTGCTGGTGGTGGACCAGCATGTGGCCCACGAGCGCGTGCTGTACGAGGCGTTCCGCCGCCAGCTCGGTGAGCGGGCGGTGCCCCGGCAGCGCCTGCTGGTGCCGGAGACGCTGGAACTGTCCCCGGCTCATCGCGAGGAGATGGACCGCGTCGCCAACCAGTTCGCGGCGGCGGGATTCGAGATCGAACCGTTCGGCAGCGGCGGCACCGTGGTTATAAAAGCGGTACCGGCCATGGCCAACCGGGTTGAGGTGGAGTTGCTCGTGCGCGACATTCTCGATCGGCTCGGCGATATAGGCGCTTCGTTTTCCATCGACGAGGTCCAGCGGCGGGTGGCCGCGGCACTGGCGTGCCACGCGGCGGTCAAGATCCACACCCCCCTCGAGCCGGAGGCGATGCAGAACCTCGTGGACCGCCTGCTGTCCGCCGAGGAGCCCACCACCTGCCCCCACGGCCGCCCGGTGGTGCTGCGGCTGCACATCCGGGACCTGGAGAAGGGATTCAAGCGGGCCTAGGCGGCCCGCCTCGGCTTCAGTCGGCGTTCAGGATGAGCGGCAGGCCGTTCTTCCCGGCGCCGATCACCACCACCTTGCTGTTGGCCGACTGGGCCAGCTTCTCGGTGGCCTCGATCCCTTTCCACTGGAGCAGCTGCTCGCTGATCCCCTTGGAGACGATGTTCTGAAAGTCGGAGATGCCCTGCGCCTCGATGCGCTTGCGCTCCGCCTCGAGCTTCTCCTTCTCCAGGACGAATTTCATCCGCTGGCTCTCCTGCTCGGCGCGCAGCTTCTCCTCGATGGCCTGGGTGAGCCCGGGCGGTAAACCCACCCGGCGCAACGGCGCCGACTCGATGACGACGCCGCGGGGTCCCACGCTGCGGCTGATCTCTGCGGCAATGAGCCGCGACAGGGCTTCCCGCTCGGAGGTGTACAAGGCCCGTGCGTCGTAGCCGGCGGTCACGCCGCGCGCCACAGACCGAACTTGCGGCTCCAGCAGCACCCGAAGGTAATCGGGACCGACTGTCCGATACACTTCGGGTACCTTTTCCGTATTCAGATGATACAGGACGCTCACTTCCAACTGGACAGTAAGCCCCTCCTTGGACGGCACGTCCAAGACCTCCTTCATCTCTTGGGTCTTGACGCTGAAAACCAGCACGTTGGCCAGGGGATTGACCAGGTTGATGCCGGCGCGCAGCGGCGTCGGCGACACCGAGCCGAAAAAGTCCACCACCCCCACGTGGCCGGCGGGCACCACGGTCACAGCCTGGAGCAGCATGAGCAGCACACCGAGCACCAGCGCCCCGATGGCGGCAAGACGGGGCACGCCGCCCTGGCGGCCCACCACGCGAAGCGCCACGACAGCCACGATCGCGATCAACAGGCCCAAAAAAAACATTGAGTTATCCTCCTCGATGATGTGTCGATTTTGGTCGGCAACTGGTCATTGTCCCGCCGAACGCACACTGGACAGTTTGACGGGTCGATTCGGCATTTTCTCCGATTGAACGGCGGTGGTCCCGAACTGCAGCGACCGCGTGCACCCGGTCAGGCCACGATGGAGTAGCCGCCGTCCACCACGAGGGTTTGGCCGTGAATCATGTCGGCCAGCGGGGTGCAAAGGAAATACACCACGTTGGCGACATCTTCGGGCGTCGTGAGACGACCGGCCGGCGTGCGCCGGCGGGAGTTGTCCAGAATCTCTTCCCGGCGGGGGAAGTGTTTGAGCGCGTCGGTTTCCACCACGCCGGCCGAAACGGCATTCACATTGATCCCACGCGGCGCCAGTTCCACGGCCAGGTGGCGGACCAGCGATTCCAGGGCCGCCTTCGACGCCCCCACCGCCGCGTAATCGGGGATGGCGCGCACCGCCCCCAGGCTGCTCACGGCAATCACCCGCCCGCCGCGGTCACCTATGAGCGGCATGGCGTGCTGGACCAGGCCGAGCAGGGCTCCGGCGTTGATGTCCATGGTCCAATGCCAGTGCCGTTCCGAGAGCTCCACCGCCGGCTTGAGGACGCCCGACGCGGCGTTACTCACCACGATATCCAGGCGTCCGAACTCCGCGCGGATCTTCTCGAAGATGCACGCCAGCTGGCCGCGATCCGCCACGTTGCCCTTGATGGGCACCGCCCGGACGCCGAACCGTTCGATGGCCCGAGCCGTCTCCAGCGCCGGAGTCTGGCTGCGCAGATAGTTGATGGCCACATGGACGCCCTCCGCGGCCAGCTTCATGGCAATGGCGCGGCCGATACCCCGTGAGGCGCCTGTGATCAGCGCGCATTTGTCTGTCAAATTCATGGCTGCTCCTTGTATCCGCATGATCCGGCTGTTCCGCCGTCGCTCACGCCCCGTCTCAGCCGGCCCCCGCCGGCAGGCGGCCACGGGCCGCCTCGTATTCCGCCAGGAATCGGCGGATGATTTCGCCGGCGGGCAGAATCTCCCGCACCAGTCCGGCCACCTGTCCGATTTCGAGTTCCCCGTCCTCCAGATCGCCTTCGGCCATACCCCGCCGCGCCCGCCCCGTGCCCAGCAGCGCGGCCAGCTCGTCCCGGCCGGCGCCGGCCGCTTCGCGTTCCAGCGCCGTACGGGCAAACGCGTTTTTCAGCAGCCGGACCGGGGCCACCCGCTTCAGGGTGAGCACCGTGTCGGTATCGGCGGCGCCCACCACCGCCGCCTTGAAGGCCGGGTGGGCGGATGATTCCAGGCTCGCAACGAACCGGGTGCCCACTTGCACCCCTTCGGCCCCGAGCGCCAAGGCGGCGGCCAAGGCACGCCCGTCGCCGATGCCGCCGGCTGCAACCACGGGCACGCGGACCGCGTCTACCACTTGGGGCACGAGGACCAGCGTGGTCAACTCATCGACGCCGTTGTGGCCCCCCGCCTCAAATCCTTCCGCCACCACCGCATCCACGCCCGCCGCCTCGCACTTGCACGCCAGGGCGACGTTGGGGACCACGTGGGCCACCACGGCTCCGCCCGCCTTCAGGTCGGCGGTGAACTTCTTCGGACTGCCGGCCGACGTGATCACGATGCCCACACGCTCTTCCAGGCAGACGGCGACAGACTCCGACGCATACTTGTAGATCAGCGGGATGTTCACGCCGAACGGACGATCCGTGGCCTGCCGCGCGCATCGGATGTGCTCCCGCAGCCGGTCCGGGCGTAGGGAACCGGCGCCGATCACGCCGAGACCGCCGGCTTTCGAAACAGCGGCCGCCAGCTGCCAGCCCGCGCACCAGACCATCCCCCCCTGGATGATGGGATGACGGATACCGAACAGTTGGGTGATTCGTGTGTCCATGAGCTCGAGTGGTTCCATTGTAAACAGCTTGTCTCGATCAGGCAATCTTAGATTCCGTCCAATCCGCAACGGTGCAGCCGAGGCAACTCGTAAGCGTCAATATTTTTTACACCAACTAGATAATCAACGACAGAATAGTTTACACTCGAATGCCTCACCTAAGTGTTGAAACTATTTAAGTACAATTTAATCAACAATTTAATATTATTTCGTTTCCAACAGTTCAATTGGCAAGCAAGATGCAGTTAGAGCGGTGAGTGTTGTGATAGGAGAAGTTCCATGAGCCAGACCAATGTAATCACCGTCCACGGTTTGAACGGCAACCAGCGCACCCCGTCACCCGCCTGTCCCGGGGATGCCAGCGGCCAGATACTCATCTTTGACCCGGAGGATTTTTATCGGCAGCACTATTCCCGGCTCTTTCACGCGGCTTTGCGGATCCTGCGCGACCGCCACCTGGCCGAGGACGCCGTTCAGGAAGCGTTCAAGAACATTTTCCTGCACCTGAAAGAATTCCGCGGGGAAAGCCGGATGGAGACCTGGATGACCCGCATCGTCGTCAATGTCTCGCTGGGGTACATCCGCAAGCACAAGGTTCGCCTCAAGGTAGAAGTGGCCCTGGACGCCGGGGAAACTCCCCTCACGGATCAACTGCCCGACGCCGGTGCCGATCCCTTCACCGCCACCCGGCGCCGGGAGCTCCGCCAGTTTCTAAACCAGGCCCTGGGCCAGCTCCGGGCCATCCACCGCCAGGTCGTCTACTTGCACGACATTCAACAGCACACCCTGGAAGACATTGCCCGGTTGCTTCGAACGCCCATTGGCACCGTCAAGAGCCGGCTCTTTTACGGCCGCCGCGAGTTGCAGCGCATCCTCGAACAAATGACCGCCCGCCAGGCATATCACCTATTGTGAGGACGTGACGGCACGGCCCACCAAGATCCGGATCCTCTTGGGGATCCGGTCTTTTTTTTACGCCTGCGCCGACGACGCGTCGGCCAGTCAATACCGATACAGAATCTTGACGATTTCGTCGATGACGGCTTTGGGCGCGTCATTCCCCGGCGGGATGTTGTTGACGATGATGCAGAAAGCTACCAGCCGGCGGGACGCGGTGCGAACATAACCGGCCATGGAGACCACCGTGGACAGCCGCCCCGTCTTCGCCAGCACGTTGCCGGCGGTGCGTCCGTTCAGTCGGTACTTGAGCGTCCCCTCCCGGCCAGCTTCGGGAAGCAGTGCGGAGAATCGCTCAAAATCGGGCGCCTTGGCGACCAGGCACAGCCAGTCGGTCATCAACCGCGGCGTCACCAGGTTGCGCCGGCTCAGGCCGGAGCCGTCTGCCATGGCGATGTTCTGCCGCGGCTCCATGAGTTGCGGCCACAAGCCGTAGACCGCCTGAATGCCGGCCTCGCGGTCGGTGCTTTCGGGCGGCACCTGGCCACGAGCCAGATTGCGCAGCAGGACTTCCGCATAATTGTTGATGCTGCGCTCCATCACCGGCACCAGAATCTGCTCCAAGGGCCGGCCCTCGATCACGGCCAGCCGCGTCCCCGCCTCCGGCGGCGGGGCATCGGGCAGGTAGGGCCGGCGGTAGCGGACCCCGGTTCCGCCGCTCACCGGCACACCCAGCCGCAGCAGTTCCTCCCGAATCCAGCGGGCAGCGGTCAGCGCGGGATCGCTGACGGCCACGCGGAGCACTCGTCTGGACGCGCCGCTTGGAAATCGGCCGCTCACGATGAATTCATCGGTGTCGAACGGCTTGTAGACAATCAGATCGTCCGCTCCGGCGCCCCGGGCGGTCATGGCGAGATTCCGCACCTGGGACTGCAGGAAGGCGGGCACCGCCGCGATCTGGGGCGGATGGCCGGGCTCGCCGGGGGTGATCCGCATTTCCATAACACCGTCATTCAGGGCCAGCGCGCTGACCTTGGCGCCATACGCCCATTGAAACTCCTCCCAGCTCCAGTCAGGGCCGTACGGTTCGTCGAGCTGGGCGGTGGCGTCACCGATGACGTCGCCCTCGACCTTCCGGATTCCTGTCCGCCGAAGCAATTCCAGAACAAATGACTGCACCGGAAGCACCGGATCGTCTTCGAAGAAACGGAACGACCACGACGGGTCGCCGCCACCCCGGATGATCAGCGGTCCGCGCAGGATGCCGTCCTGGTCCAGCCGGCCGGTGGTGGCGATCTCGGTTCGGAAGCGGTGGTCGGGACCGAATGTCCGCCAGGCCGCGTAGCCGGTGAGGAGTTTTTGGATGGACGCTGGCACGAACAGGCGGCGCTCGTTCCACGCATAGAGCGAAGTGCCTTTCTGGACATCGATGACAGACACGCCCCAAAATCCAGGTGGATGGCCGGGCCGGTCGAGCACTTTCTTGATCTGTCTGGCGACCTGGGCCTCCGACAGGTGGCCGGCGGCGGGAGCCCCTGCGGCGGCCGGCGCCAGACTCGCCAGCAGTAGCGCCAGGAGCAGGCGGAGCCTCCGGCGAGCCACAGTCGGACGCGTCCCGGCCCCCATCTCAATCCTGCTGAACATGGAAGATGAAATTGTCCGTGAAGCGGAACCGGCCCACGTGGGCCACCACATAGACCAAGGCGTCCCGAGTCACGCGCTCCAGCGGTTCCAGGTTGCCCGGGTCCAGGATGCCGACAAACCGGACGTGCAACAGGGGCTCGCGGCCCATCAACTCCTGCATCCGCTGAATGATCCGGACGGCCGACTTCTCGCCGGCCATGAGCTCCTCCCGCGCGGCGCCCAGAGCCTGGCAGACCTTCAGTGCGACGCCTTTTTCGGCGTCGCCGAACAACCCATGGAACGAGGAGTACGGCAAGCCGTTCTCGTCGCGCACGGTGGGACTCAGCACGGGCTCGGTCCTCACGTCAAGGTCTCTGATCAGCCGTTTCAGGATGAGGAAATCCAGGTAGTTTTTCTGCGCTACGAACACAAAATTGGGGCGGAAGAGGTTCATGGCCTGAAGATAGACGGTGGCCAGACCGGTCAGGTACTGGTCGGTTTCGATGCCCCGGAAGCGCTGATCCAGTTTGTCGAGGCGCACATGGGTGCGGTGATCCTTCGGGTGCAACTCCTTGCGGCCGGGAAAACAGGCGTAATCCACGCCTTCCGACGCGAGCAGCTCGATATCCGCCGGGCGTTGTTCCTTGAGGCGGAGCAGCGTCTCGTCGTCCTGGACAAGGGCGGGGTTGGCGTAGACCATCACCAGCACGGAATCGGCCATCTCGCGCGCCTTCCGGATCAGGGCCAGATGCCCCTCGTGCAACAGGCCCATGGCGGAGACGAAACCCAGTTTGGTTTCACCGGACTGGAAACGAGCGGTCATTTCCAGGATTTGATCGGGTGATTCCAGGATTTTCATGGCTCATCCCCGCGCGGGTGGCGCATAGTACTGCAGACCCGTCACGTTCTTGAACCGCAGAAACTTGATGAAATCATCGGTTTTGGCGCCGGTCACGGTGAAATCGATCTGCTCGGTTTCCAGCACCAGGACCGGGACGCGCGTCCGCTGTTGGTACTGGAAAAAGAAGTGTTCGTAGGCCTGAATGAGATCCTTCAGGTAGGACGGCGGAATTCGTCCCTCCATCGGAACATTGCGCCGCTCGATCCGCTCCAGCAGGGTATCGACATCCGCCTTGAGGTAGATGACCATGTCGGGCTGGATGAGGTAGTCCGACATGGCCTCGTACAATTTGTTGTAGATGACCAGTTCCTCATCGTTGAGGTTCAGGCAGGCGAACAGCTTGTCCTTCTCCAGCAGGAAATCCGAGATGACCGGGGCGGGGCTGGGGGACTGCCGCGTCAGTTCCCGCATCAGCGTCCAGCGCTGGGCCAGAAAAAAGAGCTGGGCCTTGAACGCGGCACCCGGCAGGCCCTCATAGAAAGCGGTGATGTGGGGGTTTTCCCACGGTTGGTCCAGCACCGCCCGGCCCTGGAATTCATCCGCCAATCGCTTGGCCAGGGTGGTTTTCCCCACGCCGATGGGCCCTTCGATGACGAGGTACTTGAAATGCATAACACTCGAAAATGTTAGGGTTTAGCCACAGGCCGGATTATAAAGGAAGGCCGGGCCATTTGCAATACCATTCCACGGCATGCCGGTCGCCGCAGGCGGCCAGCAGTTGGGTGACGGTCCGACCGAGCACGGGATGCCGTGCGGCGGGAGCGATTTCCACCAGCGGCACCAGCACGAACCGCCGCTGAGCCATGCCGGGGTGGGGAATGATCAGGTCGGGCTCGGCGACGACATCCCGGCCGAACAGGAGGATGTCGATGTCGAGCGGCCGGGGCGCGTTGCGTTCAGCCGGCCGCCGTCCTGCGGCGGCTTCCGCCGACTGGATCAGCGCCAGCAGCTCCCGCGGTTTCAGGCGGGTCCGGAGGCCGGCTGCGGCATTGAGATAGGGCGGCTGTGGCGGTCCGCCCACGGGTTCGGTCCGGTAGAGCGAAGAAACGGCGGTCACCGTCACCCCGCCGGCGGCCAGATGGGCCAACCCCGCCGCCAGACCGGCGGCGCGATCGCCCAAGTTGGCGCCAAGCCCCACCCAGACTGTCTTCAAAAGAATCTCCGGCCCAGTTTCTGGAGTGTCCCGAAATCGCCGATGCCGCGCAGATACATGGCGAAACGAATGTCGCCTGAATCCCGGCGGTTGGCGATGTCGAACTTGGTGTATTCCACCGAAAAGCCGATGCAGTCAAAGTAGTAGTTGGTGCGAATGTAAAAATTGTCCAGGTTGCTGTTTTCCAGGTTATACGAGACATTGGCCTCGATGCTGAAACCCTGGTACGGTTTGCCCAATCCCACCGAGGTTTGCAGGTAGTCGTTGTCCACCAGCTGGTCGCCCTCGGTATAGAGGCGCAGGAAGGCCAGCGACGCGAACAGCCAGTCGTAGTTGTACGTTCCGGCGGCGGACCAATCGCGCAATTCCCCGCGGATCGGATCGTACTCCAAACGAAGTTGTCCGCTGATGGTCGGCGCCGGATGGACCTGGACGAGTGCCTGGATGGGCGAAAAATCCCGTGGTTCCCGCGCCGCCGCGTAGGGGCTGAACGTGTAGTACGGCGCGATCTGGTTGTTGAAGCCGGTCTCAAGGCTGCCATGAAAATCGGGATCGAAAAAGTACTTCTGGCGGAGCGCCACCGTGGCCCATTCCCACGGCCGGTCTCCTCGGCGGCTGAAGAACCGCTGCACCAACCAGTAGTCCAGCTCATTGGTGCCCACGACCGCGTCCTGCCAGTCAAACTGGATAATGCGTGCAAACTCGTCGACATCCGACACCCACCGCCAGGTCACCCCTGTTTCGATGACGTGTTTGACCGGCACCCCGAAGGGGTGGAAGACGCGGAACAGACGGGGGGCGTCCAGGCGGGCTTCCACAGCCGCAAGGTATCGCCCCACTCCTGATCGGTCCGCGTCAACGGACGCTGCGTCCGCCGGGGCGTCGGTCGGGAAACTGCGCGAGTAGTACGTCGCGCGGAGGGCGGGTTCCAGCGACAAGCGGAATGCGCCGAGCCGCAGCGGCACCAGGAGCCGCGGGTACACGTCCAGCCGGCTCACTCCCTGCGGCGTGTTGAACTGCATGTCCACGGTGCCGCCGCCGCTGGGATCGGTCTCATTCCAGTTGACCTTCTTGAACATGAACGCCGCCGAACTGTCCATAAACAGGTAGGCGGGCCAGGAACCCAGAGAGCGGCCGATTACGCGGAACGAGGCCTCCGGCAGAGCCCGCTCCAGCACCTGGAAGTCGTCGAAGTAGTACTGGGCTCGGTTGAATTCCAGGCTGACGGAGTAATCCGACCAACTGCGGCTGATGAATCCGCGCAGCGCTTCGTCCGGACGGACGGCGCCAATAAAGTCCGATTCGTACACCTGGCGGAACACGATATTGGAGACCACGTTGGCGGAGATGGCACCGTGAAACCCCCGCGAGAAAAGAAAATAGCCGTCCACGTTGATGACGCTGCCCCCCTGGTCTTTCCGATCGTCAACGGAATAGCTGGAGAAATTAACATAGGAAAGTTCCGAAAAACGCCCCCGGAAGGTTGTGCCGAGGCCGAATCCGCGCTCGGTGTAGTAATCCCCCTGCAGGATCAGGTCCATGCTTCGACCCAGTGTGAGGTAGAAGGCGTCGGACAGCTTGTGGCCCTTGTCGTCGGAATAACCGTACGAGGGAATCATGAAGCCCGATTTGCGCTCCTTCTTCGGCAGGGGAAGCCGGATCCAGGGCACGTAAAACGTCGGCACACCGAACAGCCGGAATATGCCGCGCGTGACCGTGGCTGACTTGTCCTTGACCACCCGGGTCTCCCGGCTGCTCAAGCTCCAGTGGGGGTGGTCGAACTGACAGGTGGTCACGACGCCCTGGTGGAAGACGAATTCGTCGGGCCCGGTCTGCTCGGCCTCGGCGCAGACCAGGCGCACAAAGTTGTCCGCCACGCCGCGCGTCTTGACGAAGCGGCCCTTCCGCTCCGCCACGTTGTACTCAAACGACTCGCAGGTCAACTCCTGCAGGCCCCGCCGGAAGACGAGGCCGCCGTGCGCCGAAATCGTGCGGGTGTTGCTGTCATAGGCAACTTCCTCACCCCGCACCTCGATATCCCGGTATCGGACGGACACGTCGCCGCTGGCCCGGAACACACCGCGCTCCGATGTCTGCGCTCGCGACCGGATGACGACGGGTTCGCCCTCCACCGGAATGACGGTTTCAACGAACGTCGGCTCTTCCGCGGGTGCCGGAGTCTGGGGCGCCGGCTCCTGCGCGCCCACCGACGCGCCCGGCAAACACCCTGCCACGATGAGAACCACCAAGAGCAGCCCTCGGGCGGACAGCCGATCGCGGATACGCGTGGCGATTGCCTTCATGGGTTGACTGTTGGGCTTGGGGATGGCGTTGACCTTTGACGGCGCATTGTGCCACTATAAAAGTGAGCCCTGTCTTTGTCAAATCGGTTTTCAGCCGAAAAAAGGTGGCAACTTTTCCTGCCGGAGCCCGATAATAGTGTCAGATTCGCACAAGGAGGCGACGCCATGACGGTCCAGAATATCAACAATGTCAGCCAGACCTTCTCCATGCAGGACATTGCCAACATCACCCAGCCCAAGCCCAGCGGCTGGAGCAAATTCACGTCCATCCTGGGCGGTATTGCCGGTGCGGCATCCTCGTTCATCCCCGGTGCCGGCATTGTCAGCGGCCTGCTCGGAGGTCTCGGCGGCGGGTCCGGCTCGATCACGGGCGAAAGCAACCAGATGCAGCTCCTGCAGATGCAGTACCAGATCCAGCAGGAAACGCAGATGTTCAACCTCATGACCAACATTTCCAAGGACCGGCACGAAGCGTCCATGGCGGCAATCCGGAACATGAAGTCGTAACCGGCGTCGCGATGGATTCGGCCGATGGAAATCAATCCCAAGCAGAACCTTGAACACCCGTCTCTCGATACGGAGAGCGTGGATTTCGGGAACGGGTGCGATCCCTTGGGACCGGGGATGGCGGCGTCCCCGGCCGTGGACGCCGAGACTGTCAGGGCCACCCTGTCGGTGACCGATCCCCTAGAGGCGGCGCTTTCCGAGCTGGTCCGCGGGAAGGATCTGTCCGACCCGCTCGTATACAAAGAGACCGGTCGCCAGGTTCTGCATGAGATCCTGACCAATCTGTTCGGCGACAGCCTGATCCAGAGCCTGGATGCCGACGATCTGCTGGACACGTTCCAGGGCTTCATCCAGGAGGATCCAATTCTCAAGGACGTGTTTCAGAACTTCCTCCACGATCTGGCCCGGAAGGACTGCACCTAGTCAATTTATTTGGAAAATTCCAACCACATGCTAAAATAACTCCTCATTCGATCATCTTCGTCTGCAGGAGTTTTTTATGGATATCGCCATCGCCTCGCTGACGGATGGGGATCTGAAACCCCTGTTCACCAACGTGCAGGACCTGGGATTCGGTCGTGTGTTCACGGATCGCATGTTTCTCCTGAATTACGCCGCCGACAAGGGCTGGCACAATCCCCGGATTCTGAAATACGGCCCGCTGGATCTGGACCCGGCGACGCTGGTGCTTCACTACGGCCAGGAGATCTTCGAAGGTATGAAGGCGTTCGCCGGCCCGGACGATCAGATCATCTTCTTCCGGCCCATGGAGAATGTCCGGCGCTTCAACCGGTCCGCTCGGCGGCTGTCCATGCCCGAGCTCAACGAGCAGGATGCACTCGACGCCATCGTGAAACTGGTGACGCTGGAGTCCCGCTGGATCCCCCGTCAGCGCGATGCCGCTCTGTACATCCGCCCCGCCATGATCGCCACGGAAGTGGGTTTGGGCGTGCGGTCCGCGAAGGAATACCTGTTCTTCATCATCCTGTCCCCCGTGGGCCCCTATTTCAAACAGGGCTTCCGCCCCGTGAACCTGTACGTGTCGCACAACTACGTCCGGGCCGTCGAGGGCGGCGTGGGCGAGGCCAAGACCGGCGGCAACTATGCCGCCAGCCTGCTGGCCCGCCAGGAGGCTCAGGAGAAAGGCTACAGCGAAGTGCTCTGGCTTGACGCCAAGGAGCACCGCTATATCGAGGAAGTGGGCGCCATGAACATCTGCTTCGTCATCGATGGCGTGGTCACCACGCCGTTGCTGAGCGGGGCGATTCTCCACGGCATCACCCGCAAATCGGTGCTGCAGCTGTCCAGCCACCTGGGCTACACCGTCTCGGAGCGCAAGATCGCCATTGACGAGATCGTCGACGGGATCCAGAGCGGGCGGGTGTCTGAAGCTTTCGGCGTCGGCACGGCCGCCAGCATCGCGCCGGTGGGCGGCATTTGCTATCGCGACACCCTCCACACCATCGGCAAGAACGAGGTGGGGCCCGTGGCCCGGAAGCTCTACGGCGAGCTGCAGGCGATCCAGTATGGCGAGAAAGAAGACGTGTTCGGCTGGACACTGCGCGTTCCGATGAACGCATCCAAGGGAAAAGCCTGAGACCCGCTGTCCACCCGATTGACGATCCTCACCGAAACTCGCCGGTTCACCGGCGAGTTTTTCATTTAGTACCTGCCGCTGCGTGAAGTGAGGTAAGCCGGAAGATCCCTGGGCGGCTAGCCTTCCGCCCCGTTGAGGGACGCCGGGCCGGACCTGTGATCCAAGCGGCTGACAAAGGTCGCAGTAACGATGTCGCCCGTCACGTTGAGCACCGTCCGGCCCATGTCCAACACCCGGTCCACGCCCAGGATGATGGCGATAGCGTCGGGGCGGATGTTCACCGTGGCCAACACGATCATGATCATGGGGATGGAGCCGCCGGGGATCCCCGCCGTGCCGACGGCCATGAGTACCGCCAGCAGCACCACCAGCACCTGCTGGACCAGGGTCAGTTCCACACCGAGCACTTGAGCCAGGAATAACACCGTCACCCCTTCGAACAGAGCGGTGCCGTTCATGTTCATGGTGGCGCCGAGCGGCAGGACGAAACCGGCGATATCGCTGGGGATCCCCAGGTCCTCGATGCTCACCTTGATCGTCGTGGGAAGGGTGGCGTTGCTGGAGCTGGTGGAGAAGCCGGTGATCATCACCGGCAGGACCTTCCGCATGAAGTCCACCGGGTTGCGCCGGGCGATGAGCCACAGCAGGATCGGATAGACGCCGAACAGGAAGATCAGGTATCCCCCGAGAACCACCACGACGTACATCAACAGTTTCATCAGCAAGTCAAGGCCGAAGCGGGCCGTGACGTTGAAGATCAGGGCCAGAACCGCATACGGTGCAAGCTGCATGGCGAAACCGACGATCACCATCATGACGTCGGCCACCCCCTCCAGCAGGCTGATGAGCCCCTGCGCCCGCGGGGCCTGAATGCGGGTCAGCGCCATGCCGACGATGAAGGCGAAGAAGATCACCGCCAGCATGTCCATGTTGACCATGGCCTGCAAGGGATTCCTGGGCACGACTGCGATCAGGTTCTCGATGCCGAACGCGGACCCGGCCCCGGTTTTCTGCTGGACCTCGCCCTGGTAGGTTTCCAGAAGCCGTGCCTGGACGGCTGGATCGAACCCGGCCCCGGGTCGGACGACATGTACGAGAGACAGACCCAGCGTGGCTGCCAGCATCATCAACACGCAGAAACATAGAAATGTCCAACCACCCAGACGACTCAGCCGCTTCAGGTCGCCCAGATGAGCGACCCCGGTTGTCAGCGTGCTGAACACGATGGGCACCACTGTCATAAAGAGCATGTTCAGGAAAATCCGTCCCAGCGGACCGGTGATGTAGTGAATCACCCATTCCACCCGCTCTTGGACAACCGCGTGCTGGGCGCCCACCAAGTTGCACGTCACGCCGGCCGCCGCCCCGATCACCAGACCCAAGAAGATCCGGGAGTGCAGTGAGCGGCGGCGACTGGACCTTTTCTTCATGCCGGCAACCCCTTAACTCCAAGATCTGTCGGCCGTTTGGATTGACATTGAAACCGCTCCATTGTACATTGAACCCCCGTGGACGTCCACCGGGAACAGGAGCCTGCATGCCCCCCCCCGAAATGTCCGGTTTTTCATTCCCATCTGGCTGCTCGCGCTGACAGGCGCGGCCCACGCCTCAGCCGCCGACACCGCGGCCCACGCCCGGCATTTTCCGCTGTGGGTGGTGGCGCCGTTTCTCGGGATCCTGATCTCCATCGCCGTGTTCCCACTGATCAACGCGCGCTGGTGGGAACACAATTACGGCAAGGTCAGCGTGTTCTGGCTCAGCACCACGTTTGTCATCATGCTTCTGGCACGTCCCGCCGGCGTCCCGTTCGCCGACCTGTTTGGTGGCCCCATTTTTCATACATACGAAGAGTACGTATCGTTCATCATCCTGCTGGGCTCGCTGTTCGTGATCACCGGCGGCATCGTCATCCGCGGCTCGCTGAGCGGCCGGCCCGTCACCAACCTGGCGATCCTGGGGATCGGCACTGTTCTGGCCAGCTTCATCGGAACCACCGGTGCGGCCATGTTGCTCATCCGCCCGCTCATCAAATCGATTCGCTGGCGGCAGCGGCAACGGCATATCGTCATTTTTTTCATTTTTCTGGTCTGTAATATCGGCGGCAGTCTGACCCCCATCGGCGACCCCCCCCTGTTTATCGGGTTCCTGCGCGGCGTCCCCTTCGAGTGGACCTTTGCCCTGATGCAGGCTTGGGCACTGACCAGCGGTTTGCTGTTGGCCGTTTTCTACCTGCTGGACCGCCACCTGATGCAGAAGGAGACGGGCGTCCCGCCCGACATGGAGCAAAAGGGCATCCGCATTGAAGGTCTGGTGAACATCGCCCTGCTGGCGGGCGTCGTCGGTTCGGTCCTCTTCAGCGGCCTGGTCAAGATGGGCGAGATCCACCTCGGGTTGGGCGCCCTGGAGATCCAAAACGTTGTCCGTGACGCGGTGATGCTGGCGCTGGCCGGAGCCTCGCTGGCCCTGACCCCCCGCGTGCTGCGCGCGGAAAACAATTTCAACTACGCCCCCATCATCGAAGTGGCCCTGCTCTTCGTCGGGATCTTCACCACCATGATCCCGGCACTGATGGTCCTGAACGCGCGCGGCGCCGAACTGGGAATTGATTCGGCCTCGAAATTTTTCTGGGCCACCGGTATCCTGTCCAGCTTCCTGGACAACACCCCGACCTACATGAGCTTCCTGGAAACCGCCTGCGGTATGCTGGGCATGACCGTCACCCAGTTGCTGCAATCCCCCCAGGGCACGCTCTTCCTGAAGGCCATTTCCGTGGGGGCCGTGTTCATGGGGGCCAACACGTACATCGGCAACGGCCCCAACTTCATGGTCAAGGCGATTGCTGAGCAGGAGCAGATTCGGATGCCGAGCTTCTTCGGCTACATGGCTTGGTCCGTCTCGATCCTGATTCCCGTCTTTATTCTTGTGGACGTGGTTTTCTTCCTGTGACGTCCCGCGTCCCCCTGAAAACACGTGGACCGGCCACAGCGGCCGGCCCTTTGCGCAGCTATCCGGTCTATCCGGTCATTCCAGAAACCGATAGGACAGCGCCTCCTTGAGGTTGTAGAAATCGCTCCCCTTCGGGACGCAGCGCAGGCGCGTCACCAGCGTCTGATCGTCCACCAGATCCTCAAACGCAATGGCTTTGATGTCGAAATTGTCGGTGACGCTCACCATGTGGCCAAACTGTTTGCGGTCGAACAAAATGTAGGTGCCGAATCCCAGCATGCTGCCCATCACCACGTCGAAGCTCACCGGCGGCGCCGAGCGGATTTCGTAGCCGATCTGCTTACCAATCACCTTTTTCAGTTTACCGGTGCGCTTTTTGTAGAACTGGCCGATCTTGTCGGCCAACACCTTGGCAATCTCGGCCTTGCCGAAAATCACGTTGCCGTGCTTGTCCGTCTCGTGAGGACGATACCGGTCGGGCAGCTTGTCCACGAGGCCTTCAGCCACGCAGATCACCCCCGCCGCCTTGCCCTCGCGCTCGCGCAAGATGATCAGGTCCACACATTCCTCTGCGACAGCTTCGACGTCGAATTCAAGCTCGATGTCTTCGCTGGCGATCATCTTCACCGCCTCGCCGGCGATACCGGCGGCATACGTGAGCCAGCCTGATTTCCGCCCCATCAGCTCCACCACAAAATAGCTGTCGGTCGATTCGGCGTCCGCTTTCAGGTTCAAAATCGCGTTTTTCGTCACCTCGACACCGGTCCAGTACCCGAACGTCCAGGGAATGCCGTAGTAGTCGTTGTCGATCGTCTTGGGGACATGGATCACGGGCATGCCCAGCCGATGGAGATAATTGGCCACCTTCAGGGTGTCGTCGCCGCCGATGGTGATCAGGTAGCCGACGCCCAGGTGCTCGAAAGCATCCAGGATGTTCTGCAGGCTGCGGATTTTCTTGGGATCTTTGAGATCCTCCACCGACTGGATCTCCCGACCCGGATTGGCCCGGGAGGTGCGCAGGAAGACGCCGCGAATGTTGCGAATCCTGGTCACGGACGTGTCGAAATGAAAATAGTGAACCTTCTCGACCAGCGAATAGGGATTGTACTTTTCAAATTTTTCCAGGTACTCGAAGCCGTTGTATACGCCGATGACCGGGATGTTCTTGTTCAAGAACGCCAGCACGGCGGATGAGATGACGGTGTTGGCCGCCGAAGCAGGCCCGCCGGAAAACAGGACGCCCACCTTTTTTCCGTTCTTGTAACCGAGGGACATGGGCTCCTCCCGCATTCAAAATGGTGGCATTGTACTCAAAGCCCCAGGCGATGACAAGGCTCACCTGTCCCGTCAAGAAAATAGTTTCAATTTATCGGACCCGACATTACAATGAACACAATCCGTTGTCCGTGGAGGGATTCATGAAGTTGAACTCCAGGGGTGAATCCAAACTCGGCTGCCTGGTGGCCGTGCTGCTGCTGGTGATCACCGTTTACTGCGCCATCCGGTTCGTGCCGCCATATTACAACTCTGTCCAGTTCATCGATGAGACCGGGGCCATGACCACCCGGGCCGCCGTGTACGGCTGGTCAGAAAAAAAGATCCACGAGGCCTATCTTGAAGTTGCCGCCAAGTACAACCAACCGGTCACCAAAGACAATATCAAGGTTATGAGGACTCGCAACGAGCTGGTCGTTGAGGTCGACTACATCTTGCCGATCGATCTTGGCTTCTACGTGTACAACCTGGAGCGCAAGGCAAAATACTCAGGGCTCAGCGGTTCGCTCCGCTAGGTGCATGCTCAACAAGCTGGGCAAATATGAAATTCAAGCTGTACTCGGCCAGGGCGCAATGGGGATCGTCTACCGCGCGTATGACCCCATTCTCAAACGCCCGGTCGCGCTGAAGACCCTCTCGGGCGATTTCGGCCAAAATCCCGAGCTGCTCAAGCGCTTCTACCGCGAGGCGGAGGCGGCGGGCGGCCTCCGGCACTTCAACATCGTCACTATCTACGATCTCGGTGAGGAAAACAATACCCCGTTCATCGCCATGGAATTCCTGGAGGGCTCTGATCTCCAGAATGCGATTCAGAAGCAGAAGATCCGGAGCCTTAACCAGGTGCTGCGCATTGCCCGTCAGAGTTGCGAGGCGCTGCACTACGCCCACGGACGCGGCATCGTCCACCGTGACGTGAAGCCAGCCAACATTTTTCTGCTCGAGGACGGCACCGTCAAGATCGTCGATTTCGGCATCGCTCAGATGGCCTCGTCCACCATGACCCGGACCGGCATGGTCATGGGGACGGTGAGCTACATGTCCCCCGAGCAGGTGCAAGGCCGCAACCTGGATGGGCGGTCCGACCAGTTCTCCATGGGCATCATCGTGTATGAAATGCTCACCGGCACCAAGCCGTTCCACGGCAACAGCATTCCGGAGATATTTTTCAAGATCATGAACGAGGCGCCGGCCCCCATCCGCCAGAAATATCCGCACTGTCCGCCGGCACTCGAAGCGATTCTCCAGCGTTGCCTCATGAAAGACCGGGATCAGCGATATGCCGATTTGGGCCAGATGGCCCGCGACATGGAGCGTCTGCAGGCCAGCCTCGGCCGGGAGTTTTCACTCCAGGAAGCGGTCACGGCCACCGCCGAGCGTTCCGGCCTTCTGTGGCAGGACTCCGTGAACGACATCCAACGGCTCCTGCAGGAAGGCCGGATCGATCAGGCCCAGCTGCGCCTCGACGACCTTCGCCGACAGTGGGGCGACACCGACTTGCTCCTCAACACCAGACTGGACAGTCTGCAGGGTGCCATCCGTCTCGCGTTGAACCGGACCTCGGTCCAGAAGCACCTCGACAACATCCAGGCGCTGGCCCGGGACGGGCAGGTCACTCAGGCTGAATTGATGCTGAACCAATTGGAGCAGGAATACAGCGGGCAGGACGAGATCCTCCACACCCGGAGTATCATTATCGACGCCAAGCGCCGCGGAGAGAAGATCCAGTTCATCCGCGGCACCATTTCCAAAGCCAAGGTGTTTCTGGAAGCCGAGAATTACGATCAGGCTCTCAAAACACTGGAACAGGCCCTGCGCGTCTACCCGGAGGAGAAGGCGCTCCTCAAGTTTTACCAGCATACGCTGGAGCGGAAAGAGCAGTCCGCCCGGAAGACCTTCATCCGGGACACCTGCGCCAGGGTGTCTGCCCTGCTCAAGGACGGCCAGCTCGAAACGGCCATTCGAACCGTTGAGGCGGCTCTGGAAAAATTCGCTGACGAAGAAGTCTTCCAGAACCTGTACAAGACTCTCATCGCCCGCAAGCGCGGCGCCCGCTGAACTCGCCGCCTGCGCCCCGACCCGGGCAGGAAACCATGATCGAGTCCCTGACCACCGAATACCACCGACCTGATGCGGCCGCCGCGTCCGCCGTGTCCCGGCCCGCCGCCGCCGGCACCCGTCTGCTCATCTACAACCCCACCGCCGGAAACCGCATCCGCATGAACCAGCTGTCGGCAATCTGCCGGCTCTTTGCCAACCGGGGCTGGCCGGTCATTCCACACCCCACCCGCGGTCCGCGCACGGCGGCCGATGTGGTCCGGGAATACAGCGCGGACATAGACGGAGTCATCGTCCTCGGAGGGGACGGCACCCTCAACGAGGTCTTGCCGGCGGTGGTGGGCACCCCGCTCTTTGTGGCCATCATGCCCGGCGGCACGGCCAACGCGCTGGCGCACGAGCTGCAACTGCCCCTCCGGCTCGACCGGGCGGTGAATTGTCTGACGGGTGGTTGCCTCCGCACGGTCAACGTCGGGCGCGCCAACGACCGCCCTTTCCTGGCCATGGCTGGCGCCGGTTTCGATGCTCGGATTGTTGAATGTGTTTCCTCCCGCCTCAAGGGCCGGCTGGGCCGGCTGGCCTATGTCCTGGAGACGGTTCGACAGCTGCGCCGTTACGCGTTCGCGCCGATCCGCTTCAGCACGGACGCAGGGGAGTGGGATGCACCGTTCGGCGTGGTGTCCAACAGCCGCTGTTACGGCGGCGGCTACATCATGGCGCCCCACGCCTCACTGGATGAGCCGACTCTCGACCTCTGCCTGTTCTGCTCCCGAGGCTTCCGTTCCTACCTGCGCTACTTCTACCACCTGGGGCGAGGCACCCACACCGCCTTGCCGGACGTGATCTATCGCAAAGTCCGTCGGGTCCGGCTCACCGCGGCCGGTCCCGTTCCGCTCCAGCTCGACGGTGAGGCGGCGGGTCCCTTGCCGGCGGAAATCGATTGCCTGCCCAACGCCCTCCGCCTGGTCTTTCCCGCCCCGCCCGATATGAATATTTAAACCTTTGACAACCCTGCCGGCATCGAATAAGATCGATCCAAATTGGATCAGAGGTTGCAGCCATGCGCGCCACCGTGAGTATCGATGAAACCCTTCTGCAGGAGTTGCTGGCGGTCTGCCAGGGGGACGACTATTCCGAAGCCATCAAGAAGGCCCTCAAGGAATATGTCACCTGGAAAAAGTGGGAGAAGATTTTGACATTCGGCCATCGGGTCGAATGGGACTTCGACGTCCTGCCACGGTTGGACCGTTTCAATTTGCGGAAGTACGGCGCGCTCTGCAAACGCACGTTCAGCAAGAAAACCAAATAGACTCTACGATCTAGCCAACACCCAAGCGACAGAACAGTCGTTCCAGTTCGCCCGGCAGATCCCGGGTGAAGATTGGGCCTGCAGCCGGTCCGTCGGTGGTGGGCCGCTCACCCGGCGGGAAAGCGGTCAACAGGCAGGCCCACATGCTGTCGGCTAGAATAGGCTTGGGGGAGATCCCCTTGTTCTGCAGCTCCCACACCAGGCTGAATTCCAGCAGTGTGCCCGTACCGCCGGGCAGGACCACGTACAGGTCACCCAGGCCCACCAGGCGGGCCAGGCGATCAAACAGGTCCGCCGTCTCAATTCGGCGACTCAGAAATTGATTGGGTGGCGCATAGTCAAAGTTCCTAACAGTGATGCCGACCACCTCCCCCCCCGCTTCGCGGGCACCCCGGGCGGCCGCTTCCATGGTTCCGCTGTAACCCCCGTTGACCAGCTCGCACCCGTGGCGCGCCACACAGGCGCCCACGGCGTGGGCGGTCGCGTAAGCCGCCGAGCCGGACCGGACTCGTGAGCTGCCGAACACCGTCACCCGGCGGATCGCCATGGCTCAACCAATGAGTGCCAGCAGGGCCGCCACCGCTCCGTCGATGCCGTCCGCCACTTCGGCGATGCGCTGGGCCAGCATGTAAGCCGGCGTGGACACTATTTTGTGCTCGCGATCAACCACGCACTCACGCACCGGACATGTGACATGGATGCCGCCCATGGCGACGATCGCGCCGGCGGTGCCCGCGTCCGTGCCGATGGTCAGCCGGGCGGCGATCCGCTTCTGTCCAAGCACACGGGCCAGCACGGCCGGCGCGATGCAGATGGCGCCGATAGGCTTGCCGGCGGCATGCATCTCCAGGATCAGCCGAGCCACCTCAGGATGCACCGCGCAGTCCGCCCCCTTGGACGCGAAATCGCTCAGGTTCTTGGCTGCGCCGTAACCACCGGGCAGGACCAGCGCGTCGAGTTCGACCGCCCGGACTCCGCTGATGTCGCGGATGACGCCGCGGGCGATCCGGGCCGATTCCACCAGCACATTCCGCCGTTCACCGGCGCTCACATCACCCCGCGCGTGATCGACGACGTGCGCCTGATCGGACGCCGGCGCCATGCAGACCACCTCGGCACCCCGCCGGTCCAGGGCCAGCAGCGTGAGCACCGCTTCGTGGATTTCCGAACCGTCGAACACGCCGCAACCGGACAACACCACGCCCACTTTCGGCATACTGACCTCCTCGGATCTTGACCGCCGCCGGACCGCTCCGCACGCCGGCGGTTCAACAGCTTGCCACTTGGCTCACGGGTTCGCCGCGAGGGGTCGCCAAGAAAACCGACTGAAGTCCAGCCGGCTGTCCCGACGAGGTTCCCACCTCAACGCCGCGTCATACCCATAGATATCGGGGTTGATTGTCAGGGGAATCACTGGGCATTCCTCCAGTGCCAGCCGCTGGATGGCCGTGAGCATCTCCAGTCGGACGGCCGGGTCCATGAGGGTTCGGCTCTCACTGATCCATCTGTCGAGCCGAGCGTGACTGAAACGGCTGGTGTTGAATGCACCCAGTTTTTCCCGCCCCTGGACATCGCGCGTGTACAAACACGATTCAAAGAAATCGCTCAGGTCTCCGCTTGTGCATGACCAACCGAAGATCACCGCCTGGGGCGGGTTAGACGAGAACATGCGCTGGTAGAGATCCTCCCAGGTCAGGTAACGGAAACGGACTCGGATGCCCACCTCGGCCAGGTTGTCCCGGATCCCCTCGCCCAGGCTCTGGATCGAGGAATACACGTACAGTTCCATGGCGAAGCCATCGGGGTAGCCCGCCGTCTGCAGCAGGCGTCGGGCGGCGGCTACATCGCGCGACGGGACCGCCATTCGCTCGTCGTAACCGAACACCTCGGGCGGCGCGTACTGATAGGCCGGCTGAGCCCGGCCGTCCTGAAACCGGACCGCGATCGCCGGGCGGTCCAACGCCAGTTGGACGGCCTGTCGGACCTCCCGCAGGAACAGCGGATTGCGCTTCGGCCAGCGGGCGTCGGGCATGAACTCGCCCGTGTACAGACTGAGCATCATGACGGTCAGGCTGTTCTCGGCCAGAACCGCGGTGTCGGATCGACCCGCCAGGACTGCGACATCCGACCAGTTCAGGGTGCGCGCCAGGTCCACATCGCGGGCACTCAGGGCTTCCGCGCGTTTTTTCTCGTCAGGTATCCCCACTATTTCGATCTCCCCGACTGCCGGCGCGGGCCCCCAGTAGTCGGTGAATCGCCGGAGCACGAACCGATTGTCGGCAGTCCAGCCGTCCAGCCGGTATGGACCGGTTCCCACCGGCCGGGTGGCCAGCGACGGCTGCTCCATGGATTCGGCCTGCGGGACGATGAAGGCAAACGCCAGCTTGTTGAGCAGGATAGGATCCGGCTCGGCCGTCTCCACCACCACCGACTCCGATCCGGCGGTGGCAACCGATTTCACGCTGGCGAAATACCCGCTGACCAGCGAATCTTCGTGGAAGACAGCCCGCCGCAGCGAATAGGCCACGTCTGCAGCCTGGAGTGAGCGGCCGTCATGGAAGCGCACCCCGCGGCGGATTCGGAAGATCCAGTGCAGAGGATCGGGGTTGGACCACGATTCCGCCAAACCGGGTTGAAGCCGCAGCAGGCGGTCGAAACGAACCAACCCCTCATAAATATTGCACAGTATCGCCCAGGTGGCACTCTCGTCGTGCGCATGCGGATCGAATGTCATCAGCCGCCCTTCGACGGCCACCCGGACGGGCCGATCGGCCGGCGGATCAGCCGGCGAGTGGTGCGACTTCCAAAACAGCCACCCGGCCACGGCCAGTCCCGCGGCGGCAGCCAGTCCGACGATGATCCGTCTGCGAGTCACTCGACGCCGGCTCCTCAGATTCGTTAGCTGCGGATCGAAATCCGTCCCTGGGTCCGAACGATGGATGATGGACCTTTTTATCATACTGCATCGCCGCTTGGATGACAATGCGCCATCACGGCTGCGGTCCGGCTGTTCACGGTTCGTTTGACCGTCAGCGGCGAGCCGGTTACAATCAGTTGCCGCACCCCTCGAGCAGGCAGGCGCGGTCCGAAGCCGGCGGATTGACAACCGGATGCGCCACGGAGGTTTAGAGTGACCGCATCAACCCGCCCAACCGGACTTTCACCGGGTTCGACGTGGATGCGCCGAGCATGGGTGTATGTCGCTGCCGGGATCACCGCACTGGCTGCCCTGGGCCAGGAGGAGGGATTTCGCACCCGCCAACTCCGATACCCCCGCGTGCGGGCGGCGGCAGCAACCCGGGCGGCCTTGCTTGAACAGCGCTTTTGCAGTCGTGGTGTCGCCTATCCGCCGCACGCGGTATACCTCCGGGCATTCAAAGAAGAGCAACTTCTGGAGCTGTGGGCCGGCACTGGCGCCCGCGCCCCGTTCGCGCATGTGGCGGACTACCCGTTTTGCGCCACGTCCGGCGGGCCGGGTCCAAAACGGCGGCAGGGTGACGGCCAGATTCCCGAGGGATTCTACGTCATCGATCGATTCAATCCCGCCAGCCGGTTCCACCTGTCGCTGGGGTTGGACTACCCCAATTTGAGCGACCGCCGTCTCGGCGTACCCGGTTGTCTGGGGGGTGATATCTTCATCCACGGTGGCTGCACCACCATAGGCTGCATCCCGCTGACTGACAGCGGAATCGAAGAGATTTACCTTGCCGCCGTTGAAGCTGTCGAAGCCGGGCAGCGGGCCATTCCGGTGCACATCTATCCCGCCCGACTGGACGCGGATGGGTTCGACCGGCTGGCCGCTCGGTTCGTCCACCGCCCCGACCTGCTGGAGTTTTGGCGGGAGATCCGGCCTGCCTTCGCATACTTCGAAATCCACCGGCGTCCACCCGCTATCCGGGTGGATGACGCGGGGCATTACCGGATCCAGCCGGAGCCGTGAGGAACAATCGGTTGAGTTTGCTGCTCCGGACACCTATAATCGCACGTTTCACGCCTCGGAGACCAGAACCAGATGCCCGCATCCAGCCGGAACACCCGCACGATCATCCTTGTCGGCAACCCCAATGTCGGCAAATCGGTGATCTTCAGCCAGATCACCGGCAAGTATGCGATCGTCTCCAACTACCCCGGCACCACGGTGGAAGTCTCGCGCTGCCAGCTGCGGATCGACGGCCAGCCCTACGAGATCATCGACACACCAGGCGTGAACAGCCTGGTGCCCCAGTCCGAGGACGAGAAAGTCACCCGGGACGTGATCCTGGCCGCTCGGCCGGATGCGATCGTCCAGATCGGTGATGCCAAGAATCTGCGGCGCACCCTGTTTCTGACCTTGCAGCTGGCCGAGTTCGGCATCCCCATGATTCTCAACCTGAACATGATCGACGATTGCCGGGCGCGCGGCATCGAGATCGACACAGCCGGTCTCGCGGCGTGGCTCGGCATTCCGGTCAACACATCCATCGCCACCATGGGCGTGGGCATCCACCAATTGCTCCGTCTCATCCCAAAGGCCGCCGCACCCCGGCACCCCGGCGGGTTCGATCCGCGTCTCACCGACCCGGTCCGGGCACTGCTGCCCCCGATGGTCCCGTCCGCGCTGGGCGTAGAGTGGCTGGTCAACGCCGAGGCGGCCGACCTCAACGCCCTGCGCGCCCTGGTCACCCCGGACCAGATGGCCCGCCTGAAGGCATTGGCCGACGATCTGAGTCAGCATGCAGCGATCAACCCACGCACTCATTTCGACATCGTGCGGAACCGGCTGCTGGACGCCTGGATCCCCCGACTCAAGACACAGCACGCCGCAACCGCCGGCGGCCGGCCGGCGACGCTGGGCTATCGGACCAGTCTGATGCTCCTGGGCGTTGGGGCGGCGGTGCACCTGTCCCACTGGTTTCTGCCGCTCTTCGGGCTGTCGTCGCCGATCCAGCGAGTCGGCCGGATCCTGGTGGCACTCGTCCCGGCCGACGCCGCGTCCACCGGCTGGACCAACCGACTGTTCACGGCGACCGACGGCCCGGGACTCCTCGTCGGCGAATTCGGCCTGCTGCACCCGCTGCTGACCGTCACACTGTTCCAATTGCTGCCGGTCGTTCTGCCACTGTTTTACCTGCTGAAGCAGCATCCTCAATTCGCCATGGATCTGGACCGGCAGTCACGCCGTCCGATCGTCGGACTGGGCATTCTGGCCGCCTGCCTGAGTGTGGTTTACCTGTTCGTGGGTGTGATCGGCGCCCAGATCCTGGTGGGCTTCCTGGAAGACCGTCTGTTTGGCGATGTGCTCAATCCGGTGATGGCCCGCTGGATCGGCTGGATCCCGTCCGCCTTCGTGCAGGATCTGATCACCGGGTCCTATGGACTCTGGTCCATGGGCTTGACCTACGCGATCGCCATCGTGCTGCCAATCGTCGGCGCTTTCTTTTTGGCGTTCGGGTTCCTGGAAGACAGCGGGTACCTGCCGCGGCTGGCCATACTGGTCAATCAGGTCTTCCGGCGCATCGGACTCAACGGCAAGGCAGTCCTGCCCATGGTGTTGGGACTGGGCTGCGGCACCATGGCCACGATGACCGCCCGCATCCTCAATTCCCCCAAGGAGCGCCTGATCGCCACCCTTTTGCTGGCTCTAGGCATACCCTGCTCGGCCCAGCTCGGCGTGATACTGGGCGTCGTCGCCGGCGTCTCCCTGCTGGTGCCGCTGGTGCTGGTCGCCGTCGTCGTCGGGCAGATGTTGCTGGTGGGCTTCATGGCCAGCCGGATTCTGCCAGGAGAGCGCAGCGATTTCGTGCTGGAATTGCCGCCCATCCGCTATCCGGTCTGGAAGAACATCCGCACCAAGACCCGTCTGCGCGTCATCTGGTTCCTGCAGGAGGCGGTCCCCCTGTTCCTGCTCGGCACGTTGCTCCTTTTCATGATGGACCGCCTGGACTGGTTGCAGGGGCTCATCACTGCCGTCCAGCCGGTCGTGCGGCATTTTCTCGGCCTGCCTCCCGCCGCGGCCCAGGTTTTTGTCATGGGTCTGATCCGGCGCGATTACGGCGCCGTCGGCTTGTTCGACATGGTGCAACACGGCGCGCTGACCGCCAACCAGTTGGCCGTCGCACTGGTCGTGCTCACGCTTTTCGTCCCCTGCGTGGCGAATATCTTTGTCATCTTCAAGGAACAGGGATGGAAGCGGGCGGCGGCCATCATCACCTTTGTAATCGCAGTTGCGATCGTGTCGGGGGGGGTGGTGCACGGGCTCCTGCGCCTGCTGCACATCACACTGTGAGGTTCACGCCATGCGTCAGGAACTGATCGACGAATGCCTCGAACGCATCTGGGTACTGGCGGAGGCGGGCCCGCTGAGTCCCGACGCCTTGCTGGCCCGGCATCCGCATTTCTTAACCGAAGAAAACCTGCAGGTCCTGCGGGAGCTGGGGCTCGTGGATCTGTCGCCCGGTCAGGTGCGCCTGACGTCGATGGGCCGGACCAAGGCGCGTGAGATTGTCCGCAGCCACCGTCTTGCGGAGCGCCTCCTGGTGGACGTCCTCGGCATGGACGACCGCCGGATCGAGGAGGAAGCCTGCACCTTCGAGCACAATCTCACACCCGGCATCGTGGATTCGATCTGCACCTTGCTGGGTCACCCCCGATTCTGCCCCCATCAGCAACCGATCCCCGACGGTGAATGCTGCCGGCGGGAACTCGACTCGGTGGCGGCGTTGGTCACCGCGCTGTCAGCTCTGCGCGTCGGCGAGACGGCCACCGTCGCTTACTTGAACTCCACAAATTTTCCCCGGATCAAGAAACTCTACGCCTTCGGCATCGTGCCGGGCGTGACGGTGGAACTGCTCCAGCGATCGCCGGCCTATGTGCTCAAGGTCGAAGAAACCCAGGTGGCGCTGGAGTCGTGCCTGGCGGCGGATATCTTCGTGCGTCGCTGCCCGAGCGGCCGCTAGTCGAACTGGGCCTTGTCCAGCATCCTGAAGAAAGCATCCGCCAGCTCGGCGTCGAACAGCCGGCCGCGTCCGGCCTGGATCTCGGTGCGCGCCTGCTCCGCCGCCAGTCTTGGCCGGTACGGTCGATCGGTGGCCAGCGCACGGTAGACATCGAGGATGCCCAGGATCATGGCTTCAACTGGGATTTCGTCTTTCTTCAGGTGCCAAGGATAGCCGCTGCCATCCCACCGCTCATGGTGGAACTTGACAAACGAGAGAATGGGCACAAAGATCTTGTGGGCCCGGAGGATATCCTGGACTGCCGTATTGACATGGCCCATGACGACCTGTTTCTCCGCAGGGGTCAGTTCGCGGGGCGCATGCAGGATGGACTGGGGTATCGCAAACTTCCCGAGATCGTAAACTTTCGCCGCCAGCAGCAGCGCCCGCTGCTTCTGACCGTTCATCTCGAGCGCCTCGGCCATCTGCCGCGCCAGATCGGGCACGGCCACAGCCAGGGCGGGCGGATCGCCGGGGTAGTCCAGGCGCAGCAGCAGCCGAGCCAGCACATTCCCCAAAGACAAGTCATTGCAACCCATTTCCGTCAGCCGGCTGATGACGGTGTTCAGGGCCGCCACCGTGTGCGGTCCTGACTCGCCGGAGGCGCCGGTGATCTCGCGGTATAACGCGGCGAGATCGACTTCCACCGTCTTGCCGGAAACACTCAGAGTTTCTTCGGCCGGCATCTGGATGGCCGCGCCGCTGTCCCGGGACTGCACCAGCGTTTGCTGGCAGGCCGCCACCAACTGCCGCGCCGACTGTCCGTGCTGCGGAAAGGCGGCGACGGCCACGTTGAGCGACAGGCCGTACTCCTGCAGCTTGGGGTGTCGCCGGAACGCTTCGCTGAGGCGCCGGCCGGCGGCCAGCGCGTCGGTCAGTGTCGTGCGCGGCATCAGCAGGGCGAAGGTGTCGCCCACCCAGCGCGCCGGAGTGTCACTGGTCCGCGCCAGAGTCCGGATCAATTCCGCCACAATCTTGACGGCATGGTCGCCGGTGGCGAAGCCCTGGGTGTCGTTGAGACAGGCGAGGCCGTTCATGTCGGCCAGCAGAAACGCCATGGGTTCCCGGGCGCGGATGTGCCCCGCCAACTCCTGTTCCAGCCGCTCGACCATCAGTCGGCGGCTGAAGAGCCGTGTCTCCGGATCCGTCACGACTGACTGGTCGAGCTGGTCCCGCAGGCGCAGGTTGGTCAGCGCCAGACCGATCAGAGGCGCCAGATTGGACAGAAACTGGAGATCCTGGCTGGACAGCGAGTTTTCACCTGTTTTCTCAACCTCGACGGCACCCAGCAGTTCGTCGTTCACCACCACCGGCACCGCCAGCCGGCTGGCGGGCAGCGAGCCGGTCTCGGTACAGTAAGGATCCCGCATGGTATTGGTCGCCAGATAACCGGACTTGATCTCGCACGCGTGCGCCACCACTGTCTGGGTATTCAGCGAAACCCGCATCACCGACCGCTGGCCGGTGTCCGAGTCCCGCTCATACGCAACCAGATCCTGCGTTTCAGGATTGTGCAGGTAGATTCGGCAGAGATCATAATAAAACCTCTCCACCAACCCCTGACCGATGTCGATGAGCATGTCCTCGCGGCCGGCGGATTGTCCACTGACCTCGCCGATGCCGGCGAAGGCTTCCCATTCGGCGAGTTTGCGCACCGCCGCCGTCTGCACGGCACACCGGTGAACAGTGAATCCGAGGGCGGCCTGCACCGCGTTCAGGCTGGCCATCTGCTCGGCGCCGAAATGGCCCGGTTTCTTGCTGCCCAGCACCAGCGCGCCGAACGGCGGCATGTTGTCGGCCTCCGCCAGCGGCAGCACCAGCAGCGAGCGCAGATTGTTCTGCAGGTAATACGGGATGTCGGCCAGGGTTTCGCCTGAATCCTCCTGTTCCTTGAGCGTGCTCTTCATGATGATGCTGCGTCGGCCCATCGCCCGTCCCAACAGGGTGTTCGCGCTGGGGATCATCAAGCCGCGGTTGATGGTCATCGGATCCAGGGAGCGGAGGTCGACCAGCTCGAGCAGGGAGCCGGCCGTGGACGTGCGGAACAGCAGCAGGCAGTCGTTACCCACCACCTGGCGCACCGCCGCCTGGATGGCGTTCATGGCGGCGTCCAGATCCATGGCCGTGTTGAGCCGGGCCAGCAGGTCCACGGTGGTGCGGCCCACCTGGCCGTCCCGCTGCTGGTTCTGGATGCGGGCGGCGAGTTCCTTCTTCTCCGCTTGGACCTCCTCCAATTTCAGGACACTCCAGATGGCTCCGGCCGCCGCCTGCCGCAGCGTCTGGATGAATTCCCGCTCGTCCTCCAGAAGCTCCCGCTGGAGGAACACCCGGGCGCAGTACGACACGTCGAACCCGTCCTCGTGGAAGAGGGGTGCGTACATCTCGTGGGGGTTGCCTGAAACCGGCACGGATAACTCGCCGGTCGTGGTCCGGTACGAATGCGCGGACACGGCGGCCACCTGCAGGTCCCGGCCGTTCAAGCACTGTTTCAGGCCGTAGAGGCTGTCAGTGGCAAACTCCTCCTTGATCTGATCGGGTGCTCCCGGGTTGCAGAAACCGGCCCGATCGCCCTGTACCCGGAGCATATCCACTTGCGCCCCCGGCAGGCCTTCCAGCAGGCCGGTGCGCGTTTCCATAAGGATGGCTCGCAGCGTCCGCGCCGTCGCCAGCCGCTCGATGACGTCCTGGAGCCGACGCCGGTTGTGCAGAATGGCCTTGGTCTTGTCATGGAGGGTGATGAACGGGTTGACCGGGAGGCCGAGCATCCCCAGGTAGACCGCCATGGACAGGAAGAACACAACGGTGAGCCCGAGGAGCATTGGATTATCGCGGGGCAACCAGGGCTCGAGGGGCATCAGCCGCTGCACCGCCAGACCGATCATGAGCACCAGAACAAACAGGGTCGTGCCAGCCAGCAGTTTAAAGCTCCGGGCGAAGAAGCAGCCCACATAGAACACCGTGCCGAACAGGATGACCAGGTCGAGGTCGTGGCGAACCGTGGCCAGCGATAGCCCCAAAACGAAAAAGATGTAATCGCCCACCGCCATGACCACCAAGCGGATGTTGGCCTTGGCGTAGCTGTCGGGCAACAGGAAGATCACGCCGAGTACCAATTGGAAGAAACCCACCAGGATGATGTCGCCGATGGACACCCTGGCATGGAGCCGGAGAAACAGCATGAAGCACACAAACCAGACCAGCCGGCTGGACCAGAGCCACCACCGGTGGTGGATGCTTTCGCGAAAAAAACTTTCCAGTCCGGGAAAGTCAACCATCGGTGCTCCCTTTCTCCCCTGAGATGCGGCGGTCGTGTGGTTGAAAAATATCACAAATTTTTGTCAGGCACAAGCCTTAGCAGGAAGTGATTCCGCCTTTGACCAGGCTTCGGGCAGATGGCACAATAGTGCGATTTCACACGGAGGGAACCGAATGCAGAAAACTGTGCTGTGGGTGGCCGCATTCATCGTCACGATATCCATGGCCGTGTACCAGCGGATGACCGGACCCACCTATCCATTGAAAGGTGCCCTGAACACGGGCGGCGCTGAGATCACCTACCGGTTCGACCGGACCTGCGACGACCCGGGTGACCAGGAGGTCACAATCCACGTGACCGGAGCCCGCGAGGTGTCCGGTCGCATCCTGTGGCGCCGGGCGAACACCGGCGAGGGGTGGTCGGCCGCCCCCATGTCCCGGATCCAGGACAACCTCACCGGTTTTCTCCCTCATCAACCACCCGCCGGCAAACTGAACTATTACGTGGAACTCCGGCTCGACGGACAGACGGTCAAGCTGCCCGCCCAGCCTGTGACCACGCGGTTCAAGGGTGCCGTGCCCGTGTACTGGCTGTACCCGCACGTGATCTGCATGTTCACGGCCCTGCTGCTGGCGGTCCGGATCGGTCTGGCCATGATCTTCCGGGAGCCTGTCGCCAAGATGGTGGGCGTGTCGTTCTGGTTCATGTTGATCGGCGGCCTGATCCTGGGCCCCATCGTCCAGCAGTACGCGTTCGGCGCCTTTTGGACCGGCATCCCCTTCGGCTGGGACCTGACCGACAACAAGACGCTTTTCGCGTTCATCGCCTGGGCGGCCGCCTTCGCGCTGACCCGTCGCGAGGGCCGCGGCCTCCTGGCCACCGCCCTGGCGGTGGCGGTCACACTGGCCGTTTATCTCATCCCCCATAGCGTCTGGGGCACCCAGTACGACTACAGTCGCGGCCGGATCACCGCCGGGCCTGCCGGCCAGTGACCGCCGCGGACGGGTACCGCCTTCAGCGCGCGTCCATGGTGCAGAGCACGTCCTCGAAGCCACACAGCAGCACCCGTTTCGGCTTCTTGGGCAACATCACATCGATCTCCGGGCTGGTGCTGTTGCCGTTGAGCACCACCGTGCCCAGACGCCGCAGATTGCCATCAAAATCGATGTAGATGGGCACGCGCATGACAAAATCGCCGGCGACCTGGCTCTGTGTCACCTTGCAGAGCAGCCGGGTTCTGCCTCCGTCGGCCGGCTCCAGGCGATAATCCAACTTGTAGTCCGGCAGGGCGGTTCCGTAGACCCACTGGTCGAAGAACCAGTCCATGCGCCCGTTGCCCGCCAGGTTCAACTCCGGAATCATGTGCTTCTCCACCGCCCGCTTGAAGTCGTCGGTGGAGACGTTCTGGTGGATGTGCGTCCGGACGAAGTCGCGCATCATCGCCGAGAAGCGCTGGTCGCCGGTCTTGGGATCCCACATCATCATGCGCAGCATGTGCAGGACGGCCGCCCCCTTGGAGTAGATGATCTGGTAGGTGGCCGATCCGGTCTTGGCCGTGTTGAGCCGGTACCCCATGGTCACGCTTCCCAGCTCCAGCGGTCGACGGCCCTTGTCGTTCTTCTGGGTGATGTCCTTGCGGATGTCCTCCCAGTACTCGACGAACTTCTCGTTCTTGTAGGCGACCTGGGCGAACAGCGAGGCGGACAGCACCGCGATTCCTTCGCTCAGCCATTGGTCGCGGTATGAGTCCCAGCCGACGGCGTGGCCCCACCACTGGTGCGACACCTCGTGGGCGGCCACGTATTTGAAAAAGGAAGAGGCCCCCGCCATGCCGAGCTGGGCGCGGTAGGTGCTGTCGAGGAACGCGGTGATGGGCATATAGACCAGCATGGGCCAGGCTTGTCCGAAGGAGGGATACGGCTGCTGGGTCATGGCTAGACGGCCGTAGGGAAGCGGTCCGAACATGTCGGTGTACAGTTGCATGGAGAGCTGGGCTTCCGCCCGCGCCTTGTCCATGAGCTTGGTGGTGTCCATGTTGCCCAGGGTGGTTCCGGTGGACTCTCCAGTCTGTCGCTCGAACTCCTGGATATTTTTGATCATTCCCCGGATGTCGTCGGGCAGGAATTTGTTTGCATATGTCTCGATCGTGTAATCGATCTTGTCGTCCTTGACCACGTTCTTCTTGAAGCGGCCGTAGTTGAAGCCGGCCACCGCCAGCGGGATGTCCGATTTCCAGCGGGTGACCAGCTCGTCCCCCTCGCGGACTTCCCCCAGCGGCTGGCCGGTGGCAACCATGACCAGTTCCTTGGGATTCCGCAGCGTCATCTCAAAGGTGGCCCGGTCGCCGAAGCCGTTGCCGGGGTACCAGTTCTCCCGCGCCACCAGCGTGAAGTTGCCGCCGCCCAGGTCCTGCACGGCGTCATCGCCGGCGTACTCGAACGTGAGGTGATAGATCTCGCCTCGCTTGAGGCTTTCCGGCAGGATCACGCCGAAATTGGCGTCCTTGTCTTTGTCCTCCTGGACAAACTGGAGCTCGCGGCCCCGGGTGTCGGCCACCCGGATCACCCGCAGCTTGGGGAAGAGGTCCAGCGGCAGGACGCGCGCCCCGTCCGCGAGCGCCCGGAAGCGGGCGGTGACTTTCGCCCGGAGGTTCTTGTCCCGCGCCGTGGCGTCGATCTGGTAGTGCTCCATGTCCACGAGCCGCAGATTTACTTTAGCCGGAGTCCGGGCCGTGTAGCGGTCCTGCAGCTGCTCTGACACCCAGATGCCGAGGTTCCCCTCCGTGAGCGCGGCGAGCACCACTTCTTCCGGTTTCACGTACGGAGCGCCGAGGGGGTCTACGAGGAAGAGCAGGTCGCCGTACTCCTTGCCCTCGCAGTAGGCGTGGAAATAACCGCCGTGGCCGGGCCAGAGGAGATCGGTCAGCAGCCGCAGTTCGAGGTTGTACTCGAGGAAGGCCGCAGCCAGGTTGGGATTGATATACCGGCGCCCCTCGCGAAAAAGCTTCCGGGCTGATTTCCAGGCGTCGGCCGCATGTCCGTCCACAGAGCCGGGCTGGGGCTGGTCGAACCGGGTGATGTCATCGAGCGTGCCGTCGGTGAACCGGATCACCATCCGGGTGAACGTGTCGCTGAAGGCGCGGGAGTTTGCGAGCCAGCCCAGGTGCCGCTGCTCCACCGCCAGGTGCGGCTTCACCTCAAGCCGGCCGTCACCGAGGAACACGATGCCGGTAATCCGCCCGTCCACGTTCTGGGCCAAGTGGCAGCGGCCGGTGACGAACGTGATCGTGGCGACATCCCGCTGCAAGGTCAGGTTCTCCACCCGGACCGATTCGCCGGACAGCTCCAGCGCACGCAGTTGCGCATAGACCGGCTCGGAGTTGGCCTTGGCCGGTTTCGGATCCTCGGCCCGGACCGGTAAAACCGCCGCCAGGACGGCGGCCATCATGAGACCGATACCCACAACGGTTCGACGACTCATTCGCGTGCCCCTCCCCAGGGTTGGAATGGGGTAAGGATAAACCCGTGTTGTGATGAAATATACTGAAAAATCCAGTCGGGCCGGCGGCCTGATCAGTACGTGAAGCGGTGCACAATGGGCAGCCGGCGTCCGAACCCGAAAGCCTTGCCGGTGACCTTCAGGCCGGGCGGTGCCTGGCGGCGTTTGTACTCGTTCCGGTCCACCATCCCCACGATCCGGTCAACCATTGCAGGGTCGAAACCCCGTTCGATGATCTCGCGGCGGGACTGCTGCTCCTCGATGTACAGCCGGAGCACCGCGTCCAGGATGTCGTACGGCGGCAACTCGTCCTGGTCGGTCTGATTCGGCCGCAGCTCGGCCGACGGCGCCTTGGTGAGCGTGGATTCGGGGATGACGGGACGGGTCCGGTTGATCCAGCGGCAGACCTCATACACCTGCGTCTTGAGCAGGTCGGAGATGACGGCCAGCCCGCCGCACATGTCGCCGTACAGGGTGGAGTAACCCACCGCCAGCTCCGACTTGTTGCCGGTGCTCAGCACCATCGCCCCGAACTTGTTTGAAAACGCCATCAGCAGGTTGCCGCGGATGCGGGCCTGCAGGTTTTCCTCGGTGGTGTCGAAGGAGCGGCCGGCGAACAGTGTCCGGAGCTGCTGCAGGTAGCTGTCGTACACGGCGGTGATGGGGATGATCTCCAGCCGGATGCCCAGGTTGCGCGCCAGCGCCTCGGCGTCGGCCAGCGACGCAGGCGCGCTGAACATCGACGGCATGGCTATGCCGGTGACGTTTTCCGGCCCCAGCGCCGCCGCCGCGAGGCAGGCCACCAACGCCGAATCCACGCCGCCGCTCAGGCCGATCACCACCTGGCGGAACCCACACTTGCGCGTGTAGTCGCGGGTCCCCAGCACCAGCGCCCGATAGATTTGCTCGGCCGGTTCCGCGGCCGCCTCGGGCAGGGCCGCCGGCGGCAGCGTCAGGTCCGCCACCACGAGGTCTTCCTCAAAGGCGCGCCCTTGGGCCATCAGCTCACCCCCGGCCGCGGCGATCATGGAGCCGCCGTCGAAGACGATTTCGTCGTACCCGCCCACCTGGTTGACCAGGAGAACCGGTACGCCGTACTTGCCCGCCGCGTGGGTGACGATCCGGCGGCGCAGCTCGGGTTTGCCCAGCGTGAAAGGGGAGGCGTTGATGTTGATGAAGAGACCGGCCCCCTGGCCGGCCAGATCCTCCACAGGATCGTACCGGTACAGCCGCCGTGGAAAGAGTTGCGCGTCGTTCCAGAAATCCTCGCAGATGGTCAGCGCGATCCGCCGGCCCCGGTACGTCACCAGGCCGAGCGCCCGGCTGCACGGCTCAAAGTGGCGGGCCTCGTCGAACACGTCATAGGTGGGAAGCAGGCACTTGTGCGTGGAGTGCAGGATCTGGCCGTCGGCCACCAGCGCGGCCGAGTTGAACAGCGGCTTCCCGGAGCCGCTCTCATTGCGGCTGATGTACCCCACCACGGCGGCGATGCCGCGGACGTCGCGCCTGAACCGCTGGAGAATTTCGAGATTCTTGTCCACGAAGCTGCGTTTCTCCAGCAGGTCCTTGGGCGGGTAGCCCGCGAAGGTCAGCTCGGGGAACACGACCAGGTCGGCGCCGGCGGCCCGCGCCCGTCCCAGCCAGTCCTGGACGATGTGCAGGTTCTGCTCGAAGTCGCCCACCACCGTGTTGATCTGGGCCAGCGCAACTTTCATGCGTCCTCTCTGTTCGAGTTCAGTCCGCCCCGAGCTGCCGCATCACCTCGACGGCCGAACGCAGCACCGCTCCGCGGGCCTGCATCTCGGCCAGGGCGGCGGCTCCGACCGCGGGGTCCAGGGGCCGGATGGCGTCGGTCACCAAGGTCACTGCGTAGTTCCGGGCCAGCAGGTCCAGCACGTCGGCGCGCACGCAGCACTCGGTGGCCACACCGTACACGACGCAGCGCCGGATCCCCAGACGGCGCACCAAGTCCTCGGCGTGCACATTGTCGAACATGCTGAACGTCTGCTTCTCCAGGATGATCTGGTCGGCGTCCTCTTGGCGGGCGCCTCCCGGCTCGTTCGGCAAGACAATGTGCCGCGGCAGCAGGGTCTGGGGAATTTTCTGGCCACCCCGGGTTCCGCGGACGCAGTGCGCCGGGTAGCGCGTGAATTCCGGATCGTCCGGCGCGTGGGCATCCATGGTGGCCACGACGGGGATGCCCCGGGCCACCGCGAAATGGGTGAGCGTCTCCAGCGTCTCGACGATCTCCACCGCGCCCGGCACGTACAAGGCGCCGTCCGCGTCCATGAAGTCGCGCTGGGTGTCCACATCCACAAAGAAGGCGGGAGCGATCATGGCGCGGCACCTCCTGCCTCATTGGATGATCCGGCCGCGTGTTCAGATCTCACCTCCTGGCGAAGGCGCTCCAGGGCGGGACTGAGCGTGACCGGGAAGCTGGCCGCTTGGCGCAGCTCCCGGCACAACTCGGGTAGCCGCGCCAAATTGATCCGGGCGCGGGCCTGGATCGCCGGTAGCGACTCCGGCGCCGACAGCCGGCGGCCATCCGCCATGACCGGAACCAGCAGGCGCTCGCTCCCCGGAAAGGCGGCGTCGTCGGCGTCCCGCAGGCCGATGACGTCGTGGGTCCAGCTCCCGTCCGCCCCGTGCCGGTAAACCTGCTTCCGGCCGGGCAGGGTTTCCTTGCTGGCGCTGGACTTGGCTTTGGGCAGAAGCCGGCCGTCGGCGCCGGTCATCGCCACCAGCTTGTACACGCCGCCGATGGACGGCGCGTCCGGAGACAGCACCAGCTCGGTGCCCACACCGAACGCGTCAATGGGCGCGCCCCGGCGGAGCAGGTCGTCGATGATGTATTCGTTGAGGTCGGAGCTGGCCAGGATCTGCGTGGCGGCCAGACCCCGCTCGTCCAGGATGTGTCGGACCCGGACGCTCTCGGCGTACAGGTCGCCGCTGTCGATGCGCACGCCGCGGACAGACGGCCCCAGTTCGGCCGCGCGGACCGCGCCGGCCGTCACATCGTAGGTGTCGATCAGCAGCACCGCCGATTCGGGAAACACCTCGGCGTAGCGACGATAACTCTCGGCCTCATCGGCAAACGCCATGATCCAGGAATGCGCCTGCGTGCCGTAGGTGGGGATGTCCGCATGGAGCCCGGCGGCCGTGTTCGACGTGCCGACACAGCCGCCGATGAAGGCGGCCCGCGCCGCCAGCACACCCGCTTCGGGCCCGTGCGCGCGCCGGGTGCCGAAGTCGATCACCGCGCGGCCGCGGGCGGCCTGCGCGACCCGCGACGCCTTGGTGGCGACCAGGGTCTGGAAATTGATCATGGCCAGCAGGTAGGTCTCCACGAGCTGGGCCTCGATGAGCGGGGCGGTCACCTGGAGGATGGGCTCGTCGGCGAAAACCGGAGTCCCCTCCGGCACGGCCCACACGTCGCCGGTGAAGCGGACCGCACGGAGGTACTCGAAGAACGCCGCCGGTACGTGGGCAAACGACGGGTGGCGCCGCAGGTAATCGAGCTCCGCGCCCGAGAAGCGCAGCGTCTCGAGATACGCCAGCGCCTGGGCGGCGCCGGCACACAGCAGGTACGACCGGCACGGCGCCAGCCGCCGGGCAAAGAGTTCGAAGCTGGCCGGCCGGTTGAGACCGTGGACAAAGTAGCCGGCGGCCATGGTGAGCTGGTACAGGTCGGTCATCAACGCCTGATGATGGCGGGGCACATAGTCGCGGGGCTGACAATCGGCGGCGCCCATGCGTTCACTCGTCGGACTGGCGGGAAGATGGCCCGCGGGCGGGCTTGGGGTTGAGTATACCCGAATGTCTGCGCTTGTCAACGATCCCCCGCCCCGCATTCAGCCCGACACACCTGCCACCGCCGCCTCAGCGGTGATACAATAGCGCGGAACCGCCTGGCACCAGCGCCCCCGGCGGACCGGCCGCCGCGAGGAATTCGACCCATGCAGCCGATCGAGCCGTACTTCACCCCTGACAGCGCCGCCACGCTCCGCCGGATGATCCAGGAGAACGGCGGCCACGAGATTTTCTGTGTCGCCACGCTCGACGGCGCCAACCGGGTGGCCACGCTGCGCGTGGTGGCCCGGGGCAACGCCAACAGCGTCCCGGCGGTCCTCGAGGCGGCGGCGCCCGGGATGGTGGCGATCCACAATCATCCGTCCGGCGACCTGACGCCGTCGGCCAACGACATCACCCTGGCCGGCGACCTGGGCGCTGCGGGCGTCGCTTCCTACATCGTCGACAACGCCGTCGGCCGCCTCCACGTGCTCGTGGAGCCCATGGCCGCCCGCGAGGTTCACGCCATCGAGGCCGACCCGTTGCTGGACCAGTTCGGGGCGGCGGGACGGCTGGCCGGACGGCTCCCCGGCTTCGAGGTGCGGCCGCAGCAGGTGCGGATGGTGCGCGAGGTGATCCGCGTCCTCAACGAGAACAAGATCGGACTCATCGAGGCGGGAACGGGCGTGGGCAAGTCGCTGGCCTACCTAATTCCGGCGGTCCACTGGGCCCTGGCCAACCACCAGCGGATCGTGGTGTCCACGAACACGATCAACCTCCAGGAGCAACTCATTCACAAAGACATTCCGTTCCTCCAGACCGGGCTGGGCTTGGAGTTCGCCGCGGTGCTCATGAAGGGACGGGGCAACTACCTGTGCCGGCGGCGGGCCGAGGATGCCCGGCGCGAGCCGGCCGTACTGGCCCGTGAGGACACCGCCGCCGAACTCCGGCTCCTCCTCGAGTGGATGGAGCGGACGGCCGACGGCTCGCTCAGCGATCTCGCGTTCGAACCTTCGGAGGAGGTCTGGGAGAGCGTCCAGTGCGAGGCGGACAGCTGTAACCGCGCCCGTTGCCCGTTTTTCTCACGCTGCTTCTTCTACCAGGCCCGCCGCGACGCCGCTCGGGCCCAACTCATCGTCACCAACCACCACCTGCTCATGGCCGACCTGGCCATCAAGGGCACCGGCGGCCGAAACGGCGTGCTGCCCGTGTTCCACAAGCTCATCGTGGACGAAGCGCACCACCTGGAGAACGTGGCCACTGCCTACCTCGGCGCCACCGTGACGCCGTTCTCGTTCTACCGCAGCCTCGGCCGGCTGCAGAGCCACCGGGCCGATGACCGGGGCCTGGTCCCGTCCATCAGCCGCCGGCTCTACGCGCTCATGAACCCGGAGAACCAGCAGCCGGTGGCGCGCGTCCATGCCCAGATTGCGGGACCGTTCACCGACGCCCGGCGGGCGTACCGCGAACGGCTGGCCGCGGCATTCGAGACGATGGCCCACAACATCACCTCCAGCGAGGCGCTGTCCTTGGCGCCGGGCGAGGAGTTCAAGAAGCGGATCGCCCCCGCGGTGGAGGCTTCGCCGCTCTGGCAGGAGGTCGTTCTGCCGGCGGTGGCCGAGATGCTGGCGGCCGGCGAGCAGTTCCAGGAAGCCGCCCAGGAACTGCTCAAGCGAATCTACGCCCTGGACGCCGACACACTGGACAAGATCCAGAGCCCGCTGCTCGACATTGAGGCGCTGCTGCTGCGCCTCAAGGAGCTGCAGCTGGTCCTGGCCGCCTTCTGTGAGGGCCAGCCGGACACCTGCCGCTGGCTGGAGCTCCGGCGCCGGCGCGACCACTGCCTGGTCGCCTTCTGTCAGGCGCCCCTCGACGTCGCCTCCCGGCTCAAGGAGCTGGTGTTCGACACCTACGACTCCGTGCTGCTGACTTCGGCCACGCTGTCGATTGACCGCACTTTCGACTTCATCAAGCGGCGCACCGGCCTGGACGGCGTGGCGCCCGAACGGCTGATCGACGCCGTGCTCGACTCGCCGTTCGATTTCGCCCGCCGCGTGCTCATGGGCATCCCCATGGACCTGCCCGACCCGGCGGCCGGCGCCTTCGCCGATCGGCTGGCCTGGCTGGTCCGGGAGACCGTGACGCTGACGGGCGGACGCGCGTTCGTGCTGTTCACCTCCTACTCCCTGCTCCGCCGGGTGCACCAGCAGCTAGAACTCCCCCTCCTCCAGGCCGGCTGCACCTGCCTGCGGCAGGGCCAGCTCAACCGGCACCAGCTCCTGGAGGCGTTCAAATCCCAGCCCCGCGCCGTGCTCTTCGCCACCGACAGTTTCTGGGAGGGCGTCGACGTGCGCGGCGAGGCGCTCCAGTGCGTCATCATCACCAAGCTGCCATTCCACGTTCCCACCGAACCCATCATCGAGGCGCGGCTCGAGCAGATCCGGGCCGCCGGCGGCCAGCCCTTTCTCGACTACACCGTCCCTCAGGCCGTCATCAAGCTGAAGCAGGGGTTCGGCCGGCTGATCCGGTCGCACGCGGACTGGGGACTGGTGGTGGTGTGCGACCGCCGCCTGCTGACCAAGCCCTATGGCCGGATCTTCCTGGCGAGTCTGCCGCCGGGCCGGGTCCTGCCCGCACCGGCGGACGCCCTGTTGGCCGAAATGCGCCGCTTCCGCGACGGTTTCACCGCGCCGGCCGACTGAACCGGTCGGACTATTCAACGCCCGGTGCGCTCTGATACAATGAATCGATTCGATATGCCTCCGGAGGGTCCCGTGAATTCCATCTACCCCGACTACCCCGGCGAATACCTGGCGGAGATTCTGCTCGATGCGGACGCCATTCAGAAGCGGATCGCCGAACTGGCCGCCCAGCTCAGCCGCGACTACGCCGGAAAGAACCCGCTGCTGGTCTGCATCCTCAAGGGCGCCACACCCTTCCACTCCGATTTGATCCGGCGCATGGACATCCCGCTGGCAGTGGACTTCATCGCAGTGGCCAGTTACGGCGACTCCACCAAGTCCACCGGCGAGGTCAAGCTGATCAAGGACCTCGACAAGTCGGTGACGGGCCAACACGTGGTCATTGTCGAAGACATCGTGGACACCGGCCTCACCCTCAACTACCTGAAGAACATGCTGGCCAACCGGGAACCGGCCGACATCCGGATCTGCGCGCTGCTCAGCAAGCCGGCCCGGCGGCTCATTGACGTGACCGTCGATTACCTGGGCTTCGACATCCCCGACGAGTTCGTGATCGGCTATGGGCTGGACTACGCGGAGCGATACCGCAACCTGCCCTATATCGGCGTCCTCCGGCTGGGCGTCCAGTAGCCTCCGGCCGGCCCCACAGGAGCAGAGCACCGGCATGAAGTGTCCCTACTGCAACCAGAGCGGCGATAAAGTGGTGGACTCGCGCGAAAGCAAGGAGGCGACCAGCATCCGCCGCCGCCGCGAGTGCCTGTTCTGCGGCAAGCGCTTCACCACCTACGAGCGCATCATGGAAAGCCCTCTGCTGGTCGTCAAGAAGGACGGACGGCGCGAGGAGTTCGATCGGAACAAGATCATGGCCGGCCTGCTCAAGGCCTTCCAAAAGCGCCCGGTGGCGCTGACGGACCTGGAGCGGATCACCGACGAGATCGAGACATACGTCCAGGAAAACCCGGAGAAGGAAGTCACCACCGCCGAGATCGGCCAGATGCTCATGCGCAAGATCCATCGGCTGGACAAGGTGGCTTACGTCCGGTTCGCCTCCGTCTACCGGGAGTTCAAGGATGTGTCGGAGTTTCTACAGGAAATCAGCGAGCTGTTCGACGCCAAGGGTTAGCGAGGCGGGTATGGGCAACAAACCAAAACGCGGCAAGCATCCCGGCCTGAGCATGAACGACCTGTTCTTGCCCGGTTGTCCGGGGGCACTCGGCGCCGAGCAGTGGTTCCCGCCCCTGGACCTGGGCGAGACCGACACCCACGTCATCGTGCGACTGGAGGTTGCCGGGGTCGCCGCCGGCGATCTCCGCGTCACCCTCCGTGATGACATCCTTACCGTGAGCGGGCTGAAGCGGGAACCCCAATTCACCGACGAGGAGAAGATCCGCTTCCTCTGCCTGGAGCGTGGCTACGGCCCGTTCCAGAAAACAGTGGAGTTGCAGTGGGTGATCGATCCGAAGCAATCCGAAGCGGTGCTGGAGAGCGGTGTCCTGACCATCACCTTGGCCAAACGCCCGGAACAGCGGGGCACTGTGTACGAGATTCCCGTCCACGCCCGAACCGAGGCGTAGGTCCCATCCCACCAAGGAGAACACCGAGTCATGGACCAGGACAATCCGGACATCCAGGACATCCCAGTCGACCTCGAGGAACGGCCGGCGGACGGCCAGATCCAGATCCCCGAGGTGCTGCCGGTGCTGCCGCTCCGGGACATCGTGGTGTTCCCTTTCATGATCGTCCCGCTGTATGTCAGCCGGCCCAACTCCGTCGCGGCGGTGGACTACGCCCTGTCCAAGAACCGAATGATTCTGCTCGTGGCCCAGAAGAACGCCCAAGACGAGGATCCCGGCGCCGACGACATCTACCGGATGGGGACCGTGGGCATCATCATGCGGATGCTCAAGCTCCCCGACGGCCGGCTGCGCATCCTCGTCCAGGGGGTCATGCGGGCCAAGATCGAGAGCATGGACTTCAGCGGGCCGTTCATCGCCGCATCGGTCCAGGCCTTGCGGGAGCCCGAGGCGCAGGCCACCACCATCAAGGCCGAGGCGCTGGTGCGCAATATCAAGAGTGCCATGGAGCAGGCCAACCAGCTCGGCAAGAACATCGCCGCCGAGATCATGGTGATCATCTCCAACCTGGATGACCCGGGCCGGCTGGCCGACATCGTCGCCGCCAATCTGGACCTGAAGGTGAAGGTCGCCCAGGACGTGCTGTCGCAGATCCACACGGTGCGGCGGCTGCAGCGGGTGCACGAGCTGCTCAAGCGGGAGATCGAACTGCTGGAGGTTCAGCAGCAGATCAACTCCCAGGCCAAGGACGAGATCGACAAATCCCAGAAGGAGTACTTCCTTCGTCAGCAGCTTAAGGCGATCCAGGACGAGCTGAACGAGGGGAACGAATTCGCCCAGGAGATCAAGCAGTACCGCGAGAAGGCCGCCGCGGCCAAGATGCCCGTCGACGCCTTCGAGGAGGTGGATCGCCAGATCAGCCGGCTCGAGAAGATGCACCCCGAGTCCGCTGAGGCCGCCACCATGCGCACCTGGCTCGACTGGGTGGTCAACCTGCCGTGGAGCAAGCACACCCGCGACAACCTGAACCTGGCCAAGGCGCAGAAGATCCTGGACCAGGACCACTACGACCTGGAGAAGATCAAGGAGCGCATCGTCGAGCACCTGGCCGTGCGGAAGATCTCCGAGAGCAACCGCGGCCCGATCCTGTGCTTCGTCGGGCCGCCGGGCGTGGGCAAGACGTCGCTGGGACGCTCCATCGCCCGGGCGCTGGGCCGGCAGTTCGTCCGGCTGTCGCTGGGCGGCGTCCATGACGAAGCCGAGATCCGCGGACACCGGCGCACCTACGTCGGCGCCATGCCGGGCCGGATCATCCAAGGGATCCACCAGGCTGGCACCAACAACCCGGTGTTCATGATGGACGAGGTGGATAAGATCGGCGCCGACTTCCGCGGCGACCCGTCGTCGGCGCTTCTCGAAGTGCTGGACCCCGAGCAGAACTTCTCGTTTCGTGACAATTATCTAGGGGTCGCGTTCGACCTGTCCAACGTGCTTTTCATCACCACCGCCAACATCCTGGACACGGTCCAGCCCGCCTTCCTCGACCGGATGGAGGTTATCCATCTCAGCGGGTACTCCGAGCAGGAAAAACTCCATATCGCCCGCCGCTTCCTCATCCCGAAACAGCTCAAGGAGCACGGGCTGAACAAGACGGATCTGGCGTTCACCGACGGCGCCTTGCTCGCCATCATCAACGGTTACACCCGCGAGGCGGGCCTGCGCAACCTGGAACGGGAGATCGCCCGGATCTGCCGCAAGGTGGCCCGGCGGGTGGCCGAGGGAAAACGGAAGGAGGTGCGCATCACGCCGCGGATGCTGGCGACCTACCTCGGACCGGAGCGGATCCCGCGCGAAAAGCTTCTCAAGGAGAACCGCACGGGCATCGTCACCGGTCTGGCCTGGACGCCCACCGGCGGCGATGTCCTGTTCGTGGAGGCCATCTCCATGAAGGGGAAGGGCACCCTGATGCTCACCGGCATGCTGGGCGAGGTGATGCAGGAGTCGGCCAAGGCCGCCCACAGCTTCGCCCGCGCCTACGCCAGCCAGTTCGGCATCGCCGATTCCTTTTTCGAGGAGCGGGACATTCACATTCACGTGCCCGAAGGGGCCATCCCCAAGGACGGGCCGTCTGCCGGCGTGGCCATGGCCACCGCCCTGGTGTCGGTCTGCACCGGCAACCCGGTGCGCCGCGACCTGGCCATGACCGGCGAGATCACCCTCCGGGGCGACGTGCTCCCCATCGGCGGCGTCAAGGAAAAAATCCTGGCCGCGCGGCGGGCGGACATCTTCAAGGTGATCCTCCCCGCCCCCAACCGCAAAGACGTGGAAGACCTGCCGGAGTTCGCCCGCGCCGGGATGAAGTTCATCTACGTCGACGGGGTGCGCGACGTCCTCAAGCACGCCCTGCAGAACGCAACGAAGCAAGCCGCGCCCAAAACCAAGCCCGGCGGGAAGCACCCGTGAAGCGGCTCTCTGAGGAGGAGCTCATTCACTGGATCGCCGCCGGCGGCGAAGACGCCCCGGCCTTCCTGCGCCGCGGCATCGGCGACGACTGCGCCGTCTGCCGCCCGGCGCCCGGCACCGAGCTGGTGGTCACCACCGATCTGCTGGTGGAGAACCGGCACTTCCGCCTGACCACCTCCCCCCTGGCCGACCTCGGCTGGAAGGTGGGCGCCGCCAACCTCAGCGATATCGCCGCCATGGGCGCCCGGCCGGTCGCCTTCTTCCTGGCGGCAGCCTTCCCTCCGGATCGTCAGGCGGAATTCAAGGCCATCATGGGCGGCCTGCGGGCGATCCTCCAGTGGGCGGCGGCGCCGCTCGCGGGGGGCGACCTGTCGGCGGCCGACCGCTTCCTGTTTTGCGCCACGGTGATCGGCGAGGCGCCCGCCGGCGGCGCTCTGCTTCGCTCCGGCGCCCGGCCCGGTGACATCGTCTACATCACCGGCGAGCCGGGTTACTCGGCCGCCGGGCTGCGGCTACTGGAGGCAGGCTGGCGGGTGGGCGCGCGTGGCGGCGTCCGCGACGCCGCCGGTGCGCCGGTGCCGCCCCAGGCACCGGCGCGCCGATGCCTGACCAGACACCTCCGGCCGGAGCCGCGCCTGGCCGCGGGCCTGTTCCTGCGCGAGTCCGGCGCCGTCACCGCCTGCATCGACACCAGCGACGGCATCGCCAAGGACCTCCGCCAGATCGCCGTGATGAGCGGCGTGGGTACCGAAATCGATGCGGTGTTCGTCCGTGCCTGCGCCGACGGGGCGCTCGTCACCGTAGCGGACGCGCTGGGCGGCGGCGAAGATTACGAGCTGCTCTTCACCGTGGATCCGTCCCGCGAGGCGACCTTCCTCAACGCCTACACCCGGGCGGCTGGTCTGCCGCCGCTGCGCCGCGTGGGCCGCATCGTCGCCGACCATCCGGGCGAACTGCGCTTGCTCACTCCCGCCGGCCCCCAGCCCCTCCCCGTCTCCGGCTTCGACCACTTCCGCCCGCCACGATCACACGAACCCCGCGCCTAATTTTGGCTTCGCAAAGACGCTCAGACACCAAGTCATGCAAGCACCAGGCGATGCAGTGAACCTTTAACCCGGCGTCACTGAGTCTTTCGGATGATAATGCGCCTGGAAGGGGCGAGGGGATATCAGTGAGCTCGCTGTGTCTCAAGCGGGAGATACAACGGCTCAACTTGACCAATTCACCGACTCACCAGTTCATGAAATCCGCCGGAACAGTGTCTGCAGGGACTGGGCGGTCTGCGTCCACGAGAAGCCCGCGGCGCGAACGCGGCCGGCGGCGCCGAGCACCCGGGCCTCCGCCGGATCGCGGAGCAGCCGCACCAGCAGTGCACCCAGCTCGCCCGGATCCTCCCGCCGGGCGAGCAGGCCCGTCTCGCCGTCACGGACCATCTCGGGGATCGCGGTGGTGTCGAGCGACACCACCGGCCGGGCGGACGCCATCGCCTCGAGGAACGCAAAGCCGAATGTCTCGTGCCGCGACGGCAGGCAGAAGACGGCGGCACGGCGGTAGAACGTCGGTAAGGCGTCGGGCGGCTGGTCGCCGTACCAGGCGATCCGGCCCCGGCCGGGGTGTGCGGCGATTGCCGCCGCGAGCCAGCGGTCCAACAAGCCGGCGCCCACGATCTCCAACCGGGCGGCGGGCACTTCCCGGATGACGTGCGCGAACGCGGCGAGCAGCAGGTCGAGGCCCTTGCGCGGATAGAGGCGGGCCACGCAGAGGATGACCGGCTCATTCGCCTCCGCCGGCAAAGCGGCCTGCAGCTTCAAATCCCAGTCGGCCAGGTCGATGCCGAACGGGACCACCTCGATCCGCCCCGCCGGCACGCCATAAAGCCGCGCCACGGTGGCGGCGGCGAAGCGGGACGGCGCCACCACGACCGCCGCGCGACGGGCCGTCCGGCCCTCGAGCTGGGCCAGCTGAACCAGCGTCCAGCGCACCGGGCCCCGTTCAAAACGGACGATGTCGGCCAGCACGCCGCCGTTGACCTGCACCAGCGGCGGACCGCCCCGGGGCAGGGCGAACCCGTCGAAATCGAATCCGGCGACCACCGCGGCGCCGGCCAGATCCAGGGGACGGAGGCGGTGGTTGAAGGCAATCCGGGCGACGGCGTTGCGGATGTAGCCGGCCCGGTCCCGCTCCGGACACACGACGCGGACGTCCTCGCCGACCGCCCGGAGCGCGTCGCGGCAGCCCCGCACCGAGGCAGCCACGCCGCTGCCGGCGGTGCCCGCCGCGTGCCAGGAAGTCAGCAGAACAACGCGCACGGACACCACCCCGTCAGGCGTGGGGCAGGAAGTAGAAGACGATGCCGAGAATGGCGTAGACCGACAGCAGCTGCACCCCCTCCAGCCAGTTGGACTCGCCGTCCATGGTCACCTGGGCGGAGATGGCCACCGCCAGCGCCACCGCCAGCACCTCCGGCAGGGTAAACACCAGGTTCATGGGCCGCGGCCCCACCACCAGCGACGCCAGCACCAGCACCGGCGCCACGAAGAGCGCGATCTGGGTACTGCTCCCCAGCGAGATGCCGATGCTCAGATCCGTCCGGTTCTTGAGCGCCGCCACCACCGCGGAGCTGTGCTCGGCGGCGTTGCCGATGATGGCCACGACGATGACGCCCACGAACACCCCGGTCATACCCATGGCCTCGGCGGCCGGCTCCACCGCCCCCACGAGGATTTCGCTGATCCAGCCGATCAGCGCGGTGCTCCCGGTGAGCACGACCAGCGCGGTTCGGAGGCTCCAGCCGGGGCCGTGCGGGCCGTCCGGGTGGACGTGCGAACCGCTGGTGAACAGGTGGCGGTGGGTGCGCAACGAGAAGAGCAGGCCCAGGACATAGGTGACCAGCAGAATCCCCGCGATCTCCAGACTCATGCCGCGCTCGAGCAGCGGCGCCTCCTGGCCGCCCAGGTAATGGTACGCCGCGGGCACGATGAGGGCGATGGCGGCCAGGGTCAGCATATTGGCCTGGCTGCGGGCCGCAATCGGGTTGAAGGTCTGGATCTTGAACTTCAGGCCGCCGGCCAGGAACGACGCGCCCATCACCAGCAGGATGTTGCCGATGATGGAACCGGTGAGCGACGCCTTGACCACGTCGTGCAGCCCCTGCTGCAGGGCCATCAGGGCGATGATCAATTCGGCGGCGTTGCCGAAGGTGGCGTTGAGCAGGCCGCCGACCCCTTCGTTGGTCCGGGACGCCAGTTCCTCGGTAGCGTGGCCCAGCAGCCCGGCCAGCGGAATGATGGCCAGGCAGGCGGCGATGAACACGGCCGCCGGCAGGTTCGATACGGTGAACTTCAGGATCACCGCCACCGGCACGAACACCAGCAGCCAGTTCAGAGACGGTTTGAGCCATGTGGGCATCGCGTCACTCCCGATACAAAATTTCACGTCGCGTTGCAGTGCCGCTCCGGCCTGCGCCTCACCCGGCCGGCCGGAGGACGAAGATCAGGACGTAGAAGACCATCGCCGTGGCCAGTGTCCACCGGGCCCGACGGGGACTCTCCAGCTTGAGGTCGCGCCACATCATGGCCGTGCCGTACATCAGCGGGATCAGCGTCGCGGTCACCAGCGCCACCGCCGCCGGACCCCAGCGCGCCTGGCTCAATTGCCGCAGACCCGGATTGTAAATCGTCCCGTACACGATCACAAGGTGCCAGTAGTAGACGAACAGCGCCTCCTGGCCGCAGCGCTGGAGGACGCCACCCAGCGGCCGCCGGGACAACCACTCGTTAAGCCCATACAGCAGGGCGAACCCCGCGGCGACCAGGCCGGTTCGGTAAAGGCAATGGCCCGGCGAGGAGATCCACCACCGGGTCTCGCCGAAGAAGGTGAAGCCGGTCGCTTTGAGTATCACGGCGACCAGGGCCGTCCCGAGCCCCACCCACAGGTACCATCGCCGACGGTCATCGACGTTGCGGGCGCCGAGGAAGCCCGCGGTGAGCGCCGCACCCGCGAAGAAGTAGCCCAACCAGGGAAACAGGCTGAAACGCACCTGTGGCGGTGAGCCAAAAAACGGCGCCAGTGCGGGCGGCAGCACCGCCGCAGCGTCCCAGGCATGCACCAGCGGCGTCAGCAGGAAAATGGCCGCCGCAGCAGCGGCAAAACCCGCGATCAGCATGCGCCGGACTCGGACGAGCAGGGCCAGGCCGAGGGCCAGCAACAAGCCCAGGCCGATCACGTGGAGGATATCGGACTTGAAGATTCGCTGCAGTCGGTCATCGGGCAGAGCCAGCAGGGCGCGCAGCGATCCGGCGGGCAGATGCAGACTGTAGGAGAGCAGGATGATCAAGCCCGCCCGACCGAGGAAGCGCCGGAACGCGGGCCCCCGGCGGCGATACTCGTCGCCCTTGCGCTCCAAGCCGAGCCAGAACCCGGCACCGGCGCAGAAGAGGAACGACACGGCCACGAAGCCGTTGGTCATGTCCAGCAGGGTGAACAGCGGATTGTGACGCCAGACCTGGGCCAGGCAGGCGTTGACCACGTGGGCCTCCACCATCCCCATCACGGCGAGACCGCGCAGCACGTCGATGAACACCAGCCGGTGCGACCGGTTGCCACCGACTCCCGTCACGGGCAGGTTCCTCCTCGGACGTCCGCCGCCCGGGCGTCGCCGCCGCCCGGTGCGACCGGTTTCAGATACAGGTTCCCGCTCAGTCTAGAGAAGCACCGGCCGGAAATCAACCGTTCGCTCACGCCGGCCGCAGCCGGCCTTGCGCGCGAGGTCGGCCGGTGGCTGCGTGTCATACCGCCGCGCAAAAAGGTGGCTGTCGGAGCCGGCGTTGCGCTACAATTCGCCAACGCCGGTGACCGGCCGGCGGATCTCACCGAAACAGGATGGATCGCATGGAACATGATGCCGTCGCTGTCATCGACTTCGGCGGGCAGTACGCCCATCTCATCGCCACGAAAGTCCGCGCCCTGGGTGTGCTGGCGGAGATCCGCCAGCCCGAGGACCCCGTCGAGCGCTTTCAGGCCTATCGGGGGATCATCATTTCGGGCAGCCCCAGCCTGTCGGCGTTCGGCGAAGACGCCGACTACACTCGGACGATTTATGACCTGCCGGTGCCCATCCTGGGATTTTGCTTCGGGCATCAGGAGATCGCCAAGCACTACGGCGGCCAGGTCATCCACGGCGGGCGCGAGTGGGGGCCCGCCGACCTGCATCTGATCCACTCTCATCCGCTGTTCGAGGGACTGGGCCCCACTGAACGTGTCTGGATGAGCCATTTCGATTCGGTGACCGCCGTCGGCCCCGATTTTGAAGAACTGGGCTACACGCTCTCCGGCACCGCCGGTGAGCGGCACGGCTTTGCCGCCATCGGCTCGGACCGACTGCGCCGCTACGGCTTCCAGTTCCATCCCGAGGTGGACGATACGGTGCACGGTGAACGGATGATCGCCAATTTCGTGCTGGGCATCTGCGGCTGCCGGCCCACCTGGACCACAACCAACTATGCCGCCGAGATCATCGGCCGGGTGCGGGCCCAGGTGGGGGACGGCCGGGTGTTTCTGCTGGCCTCCGGCGGCGTGGATTCGACGGTGGCCGCCCGGCTGCTGGCCGAGGCGCTGGGGCCTGACCGGCTGCGCCTCCTCCACATCGACAACGGTCTCATGCGTCAGGACGAGAGCCGGCAGGTGCTCCACAACCTTGCCCAGATGGGCCTTGGCGCCCAGACCCATTTTGTGGATGCAACCGACGAGTTCTTGACCGCGCTGGCCGGCGTGACCGATCCCGAGACCAAGCGCCGCCATATCGGCGCCACCTTCGTCACCGTCTTCGAGCGCGAGGCCCGGCGCATGGGCATCACCGACCACCTGCTGGGCCAAGGCACCATCTACCCCGACACCATCGAGACCGGCGGCACCCGCCGGGCCGACGTCATCAAGACCCATCACAACCGGGTGCCGGTGATCGAGGAGATGATCGCCGCCGGCCGGGTGGTCGAGCCGCTGGCCGAGCTGTACAAGGTGGAGGTCCGCCGGCTGGGCGAGGCGCTGGGGCTGCCGCCCGAGCTGGTGTGGCGGCACCCGTTCCCCGGGCCGGGGCTGGGGATCCGCCTGCTCTGCGCCGACGGCGGCGAAGACGCGGCGGCGCTGGCGCCGCTCGGCACGGCGGCCGCCCCCATCGCCACCCGCTGCGGGCTGACGGCGACGCCGCTTCCCGTCCGCTCGGTGGGCGTCAAGGCCGACTTGCGCTCTTACGAGCATCCGCTGCTCCTCACCGGCGCCGGGCCGTGGGATCGGGTGGTCGAGGCCGCCGGACAGATCTTCCGGACGGTAGCCGGCGTGAACCGCTGCGTCTGGAACCTGGAGTCGGAAGCACCGCCGGAGATCCGTTCCGCGGCGGCTACGGTGACCCGGGCGCGGCTGGACTTGCTCCGCGCGGCGGACGCCTGCGTCATGGACGCTCTGCGCCGCCACGGGCTCTACGCGCAGATCTGGCAGTGTCCGACGGTCCTGGTTCCGCTCACGGCGCCGGGTCGGGGGAACGAATTCGTGGTCATCCGGCCGGTGCTGTCGGAGCGGGCCATGACCGCCGCGCCCGCCGAGCTGCCGCCGGCGGTGCGGGCGGAGCTGCGCGATGCGCTCCTGGCCCTGCCCGGCGTCTGGGGGGTGGGCCTCGACGTCACCTCCAAACCTCCCGGCACCATCGAGTGGGAATAAGCCGGCGGCAGGCGCCAGCGAAATCCGGAGCCGGCGTTCGGTAGTCGCTGTCAACTCTCGATGGCTGGGCGTGGCATCAGGCGTCAGCTCGATTCGGCTACAGTTCGGATTGAGACCCCGAGGCCGCTATGCGATAATAGACCCGTCCACTCCACGGGCGCCCCACGGAGGCGAATCGGGACTGGTGTTCTGCGCGGTCTTCAAAACCGTTGAGGGGCGTTGAGAGACGTCCCTGGTGGGTTCGATTCCCATGCGCCTCCGCCATTTTTTCCTTGGCTCCGCCTGACTCCTTGTCTGCTTCCCCCGACAACACAGCCCACCGACAGACTGTTTTTTACATGAAACGCTTCCGTCTGTCCGTCTAATGAGCATTACCTCAGGAGGTCTTGTCATGAAATGGAACCTGATTGTCCGGACGTTGGCTGCGCTCGGGTTCTTGGCGGCGGCCGCCGCGCTCGTCGCTGCCCAAGGCTCGGTTTATTATTTCCCCCACGTGGCCAACGGCGAGACCGGCTTAAACCGGTTCTGCAACACCCTGTACATCCTCAACCTGAATAACGAATCCGAAGACGCCGAGATCACTCTGGACTTCTTCAAAGACGACGGTTCGCCATGGGTGATCAACATCTACGGCGACCGCTACAATGGCACCGGCTCCAGTTTCACGCAATCGCTGGGTGACGGCGCGACTGCTTATTCAGCCACCAACCCGTACAACCATGACCTGGAGGTTGGTTGGCTGCGGGTCACCTCGTCCCGGCCCATCTGGGTGTCGTCCACCTACATCTTTATGGACTGGGACTGGAACCCCATTTGGGAGGCCGGCGTCCTCCCGGCCACGGCTTCGCGCTTCTTCGCTTTCCGGGCTCCCATCACCCCCCACCCCCTCGTCGGCGACACGCTGAACACCGCTTTGGCGATCGTCAATCCCGGTGACCAGCAGGTGGAGATTAACCTGCGTCTGTACAAGTTCGGAGAATTAGTGGCGACCAAACGTGTCAACGTGCCCGCTCTTGGACATGTTGCCCGGTTCTTGTCTGAAATTTTCGAAAACGACAACGACGTCGACGGGGAGTCCTTCCACGTGGAGGTGGACGCCGGCTTCCCGGTGGCCGTCGTCGGTCTGTTGAGTCGGCACAACATGTCGGTCTTTTCCTCGATCCCGCTGGAACCTTCCGGCACCCTGGTTCCCAACCGGATGGCGGACATTCAGGGCAACGAGTCGGAGGCCACCGGCCGACTCATCACCCCGCCCGTCGAAATCACCGGCAACCTCGTGGCGAACAAGGACTATTTCAAGGTGGATCTGTTGGCCGGACAGGTCGTCAACATCCTGGTGGTGTCCAGTCAGCTGGGCTCGGGCCTGGATCCGCAGCTGACGCTATTCAACAAGTTCGGCACCCAGGTGGCCTACAACGACGACATGAGCACCGGCTGCAAGGATTCGTTCATCAGTTACACCGTGCCGTCGGGCGGCAGACATACCATCCGCATCAGCTATGGCGCGGGCGGCGGCTTCGGTCCTTTCGATCCGTACCGGCTCATCGTCTCCGTCCGGTGATCCGGCCCGGCACCATCGCTTCAACCGGACCATTCATCTGACAGCAAGACCCGCCACTACCGGTGGCGGGTCTTGTTTGAACATAGCGGTTGCCACATTTGACGAATGCGGCCCGTCCGCAGACTGAATCGATTCGCCGCTCCGGCGCGCTGCGTCATCCCGTGACCGCTGGCCACACGCGCGCGTTCAGTAAACGCGCGCAACGCCCAGTTGCTGAAACTCGCGGCCGGAGGCTGCGCGGTACGGGTGTCACAGCTTCCAACCCACCTCGCGCACCAGGCGGCGGATGGTTTCGGCCAGGACCGGAAAGGTCTCTAACTCCGGATACTGACCCAGCAGCCGGCCCAGCAGGTGCACCCCGCCGGGGATGAACTGGTAGAAATAGCTTTTGCCGGCGGTGCGGGTGAGATAGCCGTAGGCGCCCAGCGCCTGCATCAGCCGGTGGACGGCCACGATGGGAAAATCCGCCCGGAAGCGTTTTCCGTCGAAGCCCGGCTCCAGGGCGCGGGCCCGCTCCACGTAGCGGTCCACGAGATACGCCTGCAGTTCGGCGTCCAGCACCACATACGGGTCGTACACCAGCGAGGCCAGATCGTACTGGCGCGGGCCGCGTCGCCCGCCCTGAAAGTCGAGGTAGCGCAGCCGGGATCCTTGAACGGCGATGTTCTGGCTCTGGAAATCCCGGTAGAGGAAGTGCGGCGTCCAGAGGGTGTCCACCGCGTCCGCCAGACGGTCCAGGTCCAGGCTCAGCGGAACCGGATCCCACTGGAGAATGTCTTGCAGGAACGCCTGCTGGAAGTAGCCCGATTCATGTCGCCGGACAAAGTCACGCCGGTAGTCCGGGTTGTGGGTGCGGCTGGAGTCAAAACCGGGCGAAGCCTTGACGTGCATCCAGACCAGGTCGTCCACGGCCAACCGGTACAATGCCTTGATCGCCAGACCGCGCCCCAGGCGTTGGACCTCGTGATAGAGGAGGGTTTCCCCCACATCCTCCATGACGAACCAGCCGCGAGCGCGGTCGGCGGCGAACACGCGCGGTACCGGCGCGCCGGCCTGCGACAGACAGAGGGCGATATACAGAAAGGAGTCGTTCTCGGTGATGCCCCGGTTGTCGGCCGGCGGCGTGTCGCTGAGCATTCCCACGAGGCTGCGGGGCGGTTGGCCCAGGCGGAAAAACGAGCGCCGCGAGCCGCCATGGCCAATCTCCCAGGGGTCCTCCGCCGGCGCCGGAATGCGAAACACCTGTTCGTAAGTCTGACGACAATAATCAAAAAAAGGCAGCATCCGAAAAGTCCCCCTGACCGTTGCCTCCATCTTAATGCGCGCACTGGGTTTTCGGAAGTGAAAACTAGCGGTAGAGCCGGACCAGCTTGGCGCCCCGGTAGTAATGCGTCAGGATGTCCGCATGGCCGGCGCCCTGCACCGCCATCACCGCGGCGCCCACCTGACAGAGGCCCACTCCGTGTCCCCAACCGGCCCCCCGGAACCGGAAGCGGCGCGGCGGTCCGCCGTCGCCGCCTACGGGATCCACGACGAAGGCCGAGCTGTACAGATGGCTCGGGGAGAGGGCCCGCCGGATCTCCAGCTCCTTGCCCAGGAGCAGGCGGCCGCGCGTGCCCACCAGCAGCAGGCGCACCAGGCGGCCGGAGTGGCCGCGCTGCAGCGGCACCAGTTCCTGCAGCTCGCCCGGGTCCCAACCGGTCTTGCGACGGATGGTCGCTTCCAGCTCGGTCCGCTCCACATCGAGGTCCCAGCGATAGAACGCGCCCGTCTCCAGATCGTAGTCGGGCAGGATCCGCCCGAGCACGCGCCGGTCCCGTGTCCGGCAATACGCGTCGGGCTCGCCGCGGATCCATTCGGCCGCGGCGGCCTCCACGGTCAGGTCGGGCGCGGCCGCGGCTCCCGCCGGTGCGCAGCGGACCGGTTCCAGCCCGGCCACCGGCACATCGCCCCATGCCGAGGCGTACGCCTCCGACATGCCGCCGCAGCATTTGGCGAACCGGGCGTCGAGCACCTGGCCGGCCACCGCGAGCACCAGCCCGCGGGTGGCCGCGATCACCTCTTTCACCGCCGGCCGATCAGCCCGGGCCAGGCCCTGGTACCGCTGGCAGTGGTCGTCGGCGCAAAGGTCAAACCGGTCGTGGCGCGTCCGGTCCGTCCAGCTCCATCGTCGACCGGCCAGCGGCGGGTACGCCGCCGCGGCGAGCGGGCCGACGCGCGCGCGCGCCGCAAGCTGAGCCAGAGCCCAGCTCCGCGAGATCACCGCATGCGCCTTGAGAAATTCCAGCGGCGCGTCGGCGCGCATTTCCGATGCGATCACCGATTCCAGGTAGCGCTCCAGCGGCACGCCGTTGACGACCGTCAGGGCACCGGCGCCGTCCGACAGCAGCGTCAGCGAACCGGCGAACGTCTGGTTCTCGCGGCGCTCCCAGTGGAAGTCCGCACCGATGGTCACGTTCCGGAGCTGAAATCGGCCGGCCGCCTGGTCGGCTGGCTTCAACCGCAGCGTCTCGTCACCGGCGAAGGATTTGTCCGCTCCGACCAGACGGACTTCCGCGGCCACGCCGCACGCGGTGTAGCTTCCCGGCGGCACTATCCGGTCGCCGCATTGCCATGCGCCCGCCAGAACCACCTCCACGACCGGCCGGGCTTCCACCAAACCCACATCCACCTCCGGCTCGGCCACCGCCGCCGGAGCCGCCGGCCGGTCGACGGCGGGTGCAGCCGCCGCTCCGTCGATCGCATCCAGGGGCAGGCACACCTCTTGAAAGATCGCGGCGATGGCCGGCGCATCCAGCCCTTCGAAATCGCAGCGGCGCGGGGTGACGATGACGCCGGCCAGATCGATGGCGCCCGGGCTCACGAGCACGCCGTTGCCCGGCGCCACGGCGTAGTTGGAAGGCCGGTGACAACGCCGGGGAAACAACGCGATCGTCCAGCCCGTCTGTCCGTACCAGAGCAGGAGGTTGACGAGCGGCTCGGCTCCCGCCGGGTTTGCCGGCAGACGATGCAGCCATCCGACTACGGCTTGCCGGAGCTTCTCCTCCCGTTCCCCCTCCAGGACGATGACTGTGCGGCTATAACCATCGATGGTGAACGCCGCCACTCCTTCGATTGCGGGCAGCTCCCGCCGCCGGTCGGCCAGGGCGGGCTCGGCCAAGTGGTGCACATCCGCCTCGATGAGGGTGCTGTACCGCGGGATGGCCTGGAAGTGCAGATGATCCGGCGCTGACGCGCCACAGCAGGGTCCGTTGTAGAGCAGGCTGAAGCGGCCGGCCAGCCGCCGCGCCAGCGGGAACATGGCCGGCAGGCAGGGAGCCAGCGCCTGGGGACGGTGGTCGCGATGGATTGCCACTGGATGCGGATAGAAGATCGGAAACGGATTGAGGAATAGGGCGAAATCCCCGTCCACCGCCAAGCCGCGTTCCGGCGGCGGCATCTGCTCCGGGCAGAGGAAGCAGGCGCGCCGACGGATGGACGCCGGGTCCACGGGCGCGGCCACGCTGGCCTCGCGGGCGGGATTGTATTCCAGCCGCACCCGGAACGCCCCGAGCGCCGTCTCTCGGTAGCGGCAGGCGAACCAGGCGTCCCGAGCCCGCCGCAGCTCCGGCCAGGCGGATTCCTGCTGGACGATCAGGCGGTCTAGCCGCGCCGCAAGGTCGTCCCTGTCTGCCGGCTCCGGCGGTCCGAGCAACTCGGGCGCAACCAGGTGTTTGTGCCAATCCATAGTATCCCTGCTACCACAGGCTGTGGCGCCGACCGACGGCCGTGCGACCCATGATCCCAAAAACGGATCCTGAAAGCAACGGACTGAATACACCGGGCCGTTTCCGTCATCTGAATACAAGGCCGGGCGCCAAGCGCCCGGCTTGCGGCAAGCGAGGGAAATGAGTTGCTTTTTGCTCGATTCCCTGCATACAATTAGGGAAAGTCCATGGGAGCATTCGGGTGGAAAACAACCAGCGCCGCAGCAAACGCGTTCGCACCAATTTTTATATGAAGCTGAAGGGCGTGGACGTGCACGGCAAGTACTTTGAGGAAGTGGTACAGACCGCGAACATCAGCAAGACCGGCGCTCTGTTCGTCACTGAACGCGACCTCGAGGTAGGCACCAACGTGTTCCTGTCGATCCCGCTGCCGTCCACGGTGGTGCGGATCGAAAAGTTCGAGAATTCCCGAGAGAAGAAGTACGCAGTCTATTTCAAGCCGTATCAACCCGAGGAAGAAGAGAAGAAGTAACCGCCGACCCGCCGCGTGCGTAACATCCCGTATTAATCCATTGTGCGAGGAGAACCCAATGAATCCCACCCAACGCCTGCTATGCCTGGGGATCGCCATCCCCTTGCTCCTGCTGTTGTCCACAAGCTGCTCGGCCGTCCCGCCGGTAACGGAATCCACCGCCGCCTCCAACGAGACGGTCATCGGACACGGCGCCGAGCTCAACCTCAAGGATCATCTGGTGAACGGTAAGACCGTAATCTTCGACTTCTTCAGCGAGTACTGCCCGCCTTGCCGGAAGATTTCTCCGCTGCTGGCCCGGCTGGATACAAAACGGGACGATCTGGTCGTGGTCAAGATCGACATCAACCGGAAGGGTGTCACCGGCATCGACTGGGGCTCCCCTGTCGCCCGCCAGTACAACCTGCAAAGCATCCCCCATTTCAAGATCTATTCGCCCGAGGGCAAACTCGTCGCTGAAGATGAGGAGGCCTTCAACCAGGTGATGAGCCTGCTGGACAAAGAGGGAATCAAGTAGCGCCTGCTTCCGTCCGACTGTCCCGAACAGAGTGCCCCTCGCCGCCCCGGCCCGCCGGGGCGGCGGTTTGTTTGCGCAGCCATGAATGAAAAACGCCCCGCCGAAAGGCGGGGCGTTGTGTTCGCGGTTCGGTTCGACCGAATGGGATCAGTACATCCCACCCGGGGGCATGCCGCCGGGCCCGCCGGGCATCGGCTTCTCGGGCTCGGGCAGCTCGTGAACCGTGGCCTCGGTGGTCA
>JAAYUB010000086.1 GCA_012517875.1 Acidobacteriota bacterium
CCCAAAAGAGACCGGAGTTCGAGCGGCCGCCTTCCGCGCTGATCATACCAATCCGAACGCCCTCGTGCCAAGGAGATCATGCGCCCGATTTTTCATCATGCTGAAAAATCTTTTTGACTTCTAACGGAGTATCTTTGTGGTTAAATCCTCCCCAAATGAGCGCCGAGCATCCCCGCCCCCTGCACCACGCCGAGTTCCGCTTCTACGAGGAGCTCAACGACTTCCTGCCGCCGGCGCGACGGAAGCGGGATTTCATCTACGCGTTCCAGGGTCGCCCGGCGGTCAAGGACGCCATCGAGGCGCTGGGCGTACCCCACCCCGAGGTGGACCTGATCCTCGTCAACGGAGAGTCGGTGGGCTTCGGCCATCCGCTCGGCGATGGCGACCGCGTGTCGGTCTACCCGGTATTCGAAAGCCTGGAGATCGCCGGCGCCACACGGTTGCGGCCGCAGCCGCTGCGCGAGCCGCGCTTCATCCTCGACGTGCACCTGGGACGGCTGGCCCGCCACCTCCGCCTCCTGGGCTTCGACACGCGCTACGCCAACGACGCCGCCGATGCCGCGATCGCCGCCGCCGCGGCCCGCGAGCGGCGCATCGTGCTCACCCGCGACCGCGGGCTGCTCAAGCACAGTGCCGTCACCCGCGGCTACTGGGTCCGGGCCACCGCGCCCCGGGCGCAAGCGGCCGAAGTGATCCGGCGCTTTCAGCTCGAGGCGCGGCTCCGCCCCTTCACCCGCTGCCTGGAGTGCAACGGCGTGCTCCGCGCCGCAGACAAGGCCGCCGTCGCGGACCGGCTGCCGCCCCGCGCCCGCCGCCTCCACGACACCTTCGCCGAGTGCCCCGACTGCCGGCGCCTCTACTGGCCCGGCTCGCACCACCGCCGCCTCGCCGAATTCGTTGCGCAGCTGCGCGATCATGTTGAGAGTTGAGGGTCCGTGTTCGTCATTCGGAATCGTCATTCGGAATCGTGATCGTAATCGAGGTTCGAGACCAGAGGCGCGTTCCCAACCGACGGACTTCGGAAATCGGACATCGGATATCGGACCTGGGTTCTGGGTTCTGGGTCCTGGGTCCTGGACCAAAGATCTCAAATCCTGGCACCGATCCACCGATTCACCCATTCACCGATTCACTCATTCACCCTCCCCTTTCCCCTTTGTGTCCTCCGTGACTTTGTGGTGAAATAGTTTTTCGACTCAAACAGCCGGGAGGCGCGGGATGCGGTTCGACGGTGTGCACTACCTGCGGTGGGCCAAGGAGCATCAGGGCCGGGCGCGGTACGCCCTCACTTGTTCCAACATGCGGCCGGTGACCCTGGCCGAGTTGGACCTCAGCCTGGACGACGTGGCCATCGCCTCGGGCGATCCCGACGGCTACGGACCGCTGAAGGCGGTGGCCGCCGAGCAGTTCGGCGTGTCTCCCGATGAAGTATTCATCGGCGCGGGCGCCACCGGGTGCAACTTCGTTGCCTTCGCCGCCGTCCTGGACGAGGCGGACGGCGGTCCCGGCCACGTCCTGTGCGAGACGCCCGGCTACACCTGCCTCGACGACGCCGTCCGCCCCTTTGGCGCCGCTGTGGAAACGTTCGCCCGCCCGTATGACACAGGCTTCACCCTCGACTTCGACGACCTGAAGCGGCGGCTGCGCCCCGATACCCGGCTGGTGGTGGTGACCAACCTCCACAATCCCTCCGGCGCCGCCCTCCGGCCGGAGGAAGTGTCAGAGCTGGCGGCGATCGCCGAGGCGCACGGTTGCCGCGTCCTGGTGGACGAGGTGTACAAGGACTTCCTGACGGAGAGCGCCAGCCCCATGGCCCGCCGGAGCGGCGGGCGGATGATCTCGGTCACCGGGCTGTCGAAGGTGTACGGACTGACCGGCCTGCGGGTGGGGCTGCTCTTCGCCGACGCCGCGTTCGTGCGGCGGTGCTACCGGATTGTCGACTACCTCGCCGGCGCCAACTCGGTCCCGGGCGACGCGATCGCCGCCGCGGCGCTCCGCCGGCGCGACTGGCTGATGGAGCGGGCGCGGGCCGTCGCCGCGCCGGCGCTGGCCCGGGTGCGCGCTCACGTGGAGGCCGACGAATTGCTCGAATGGGTCGCGCCGCCGGCCGGCATCATCGCCTTTCCGCGGATCCGCCGGCCTCTCGACACCCTGGCCCTGGCCGATTTTCTCGAGCGCGAGTACGACCTCGGCGTGACGCCGGGCGACCTGTTCGGGCTGCCGGGCCACGTGCGGATGGGCTTCGGTCTGGCCGAGCCTGAGGAACTCGAGGAGGCGCTGCGGCGGTTCCGGGACGGGATCCGCGCCATGCCGGAATAGGGGCACGCCAAGGCGCCAAGGCACGAAGTCGGATCCCGGCAGGACGGACCACAACAGAACTACGCACCATTGATCATTTTTCATTGATCAGCTGACATTGGTCATTTCCGGCGAGACGGCTCGGACCGTCGTGACCCGGTGAGAACGCGTGCCGGCGTCGTAACGGATCTGGAACGGTTGCGGGCCGGGGTACAATGGAGCGGAGGCCGAACACCGCATGCCCTATCACATCTTCTCACCGGCTCCGCTGCGCTGGCCCCTGATCGAGCAAGGGCGGCACCGCGCCCGCCTCACCTTCCGTGCCATGCGCCACCGCGATTTCACCCTGTTCTGGCTGGGGCAATGGGTGTCGGTCATCGGCACCTGGATGCAGACCATGGCCCTGTCATGGCTGGTCTACCGGCTCACTGATTCGGCGCTCATCCTCGGCGTGCTGGCGGCAGTCCGCTTCGGCCCGTCGCTGCTGGGCTCGCCCTTCGCCGGCGTGCTGGCCGACCGCTTCCCCCGCCGCAACCTGGTCCTGCTGACCCAGTCGGCCAGCCTGCTGCTGGCGTCGACGCTGGCCGCGCTGACGCTCACCGGCGCGGTGAAGGTCTGGCACATCCTGACGCTGGCCCTCATCCAGGGAGTGGTGGACACGCTGGACATGACCGCCCGCCAGACCATGCAGATGGACCTCGTGGGACCGGACGACCTGCAGAGCGCCGTGGCGCTCAATTCGGCCGCGTTCAACACCGGCCGCATGGTGGGGCCGGCGGTGGCCGGCGTGCTGGTGGCCGCCTACGGCGAAGGGATCTGCTTCGCCATCAACGCCGCCAGCTACCTCGCCGTGCTGGTGGCTCTGCTCAGCATCCGGGGAATTGCGGCTACGCCACGCTCGGGCGCCAGCGTCGGTCGCGACCTGCTCGAGGGAATGCGCTTCACCTGGGGCCACCCCACCATCCGGACGGTGCTCCTGGCTGTCGCCGTCACGTCGATGGCCGGGCTGTCCTATTCCACCCTGCTGCCGGTGCTGGCCCGGGACATCCTGAAAGCGGGCGCGCCCGGCTACGGCCTGCTCCTGTCATGCGTGGGGGTGGGAGCCATCGCCGGGGCGCTGGGGGCCGCCGCGCGACGGGGCAACCAGGGAGTCGGCGGGCTCATCGGCCTCGGCCAGGCGGCGCTCGGGACCGGACTCATCGCCCTGGGCTTGAGCCGCTTGCTCTGGGTCTCCTGCGCCTGGATGGTGCTGGTGGGAGTGGCGGTGACCATGCAGCTGGCCGTGACCAACGCGCTGTTGCAGACCACCGCGCCGCCGGCCATGCGCGGGCGCGTCATCTCGCTCTACATCTGGTTTTTCACCGGCCTGTCCCCCATCGGAGGGCTCGCGGCCGGCTGGGTGGCCGAACACCTTGGCGCACCGCTCACGGCCATGGGCGGCGGCGCCATCTGCCTGGCCAGCGCGTTGTGGACGCGCCGGGCCTGGCGCCGGTCCGCGGCGGCTCACCTCCACGATTCCGCTGCGGCTGAACCGCCGGCGGCGTCCTGAGGCGACGGCCGCCCCATCACCGGCAGCGGGCAGTTTCCTCTCTATTTGCAATGAAATAAGTATGTTATAATAAAGATTATGTTGCGCAGAACCGCCGCGTACAACCAATTCGAGCGCCAGTGGCTGACCCGGCCGGTCCGGGATGTCCGGGAGAATTTCCGCATCCTGGACGCCCTCTGGGCAGAAGCTGTCGCGCTGGGTGCGTTCGCCGGCGACGATCCATTGGCCGGCATCGAAGTGGACATCCGGGTGGCGAGGGCGTGGAACTGTGTTCCAAGAACTGCTGCAACGGATCGCCCGAGCATTTGATCGGGCGAACATCCCCTACATGGTGATCGGCGGACAGGCCGTCCTCCTGTACGGTGAACCCCGCCTGACCCGCGACATCGACATCACCGTCGGTCTGGACAGCAGCGGGCTGCATCAAGTTCTCGCGATCGTCCGCGAGCTGGGCTTGCGCGTATTGGTGGATCCGGCTGAACCGTTTGTCCGGGACACCATGGTGCTGCCCACCATCGAGGATAGCAGCACGATTCGGGTGGATATCGTGTTCTCGTTTTCGGCTTACGAACAGGCGGCGCTGGCACGGGTGCGCCCGCACCCCATCGGGAAGACCAAGGTCTGTTTTGCCTCCCTGGAGGACCTGGTCATTCATAAAATCATTGCCGGACGGAGCCGGGATCTGGAGGACGTGCGAGTCGTCCTGCTGAAGAATCCAGGATTCGACAGGGATTACATTGAACATTGGCTGAAGCTGTTCGATGAATCGCTGACCGAGAGCTATCTGGGAACCTTCCGCTCCATTCTTAACGAACTGCAGAGTTGAGCCGGCCGGTATCCGTCAGCTTGCCTCGTCCGCCGAGGGGCCGTAGATGGAGGGCACCGGCACGTCGCGCAGGCGCAGGTACACCGAGAGCTGGCCGCGGTGGTGGATCAAATGGTTGATGATCACCCCGCGCATCACCGTGGTGCGCGGCTCGTTCATGTAGACGGCGTCGCCCGACTTGAGGGCCCACTTCTTCCTCATGTCGGCGGCGCTGCACGCGTCCAGCGCCGCCAGCGCCTCGGCCAGGTGCTTCTCGAAGTGGGCCGTCAGCTCCGCCGTGCTCGTGGCCAGCCACGGCTTGTACTCGCCCTCGCCCATGTTCATCACGGGCTGCTCCAGGATGAGCTTCACCCAGCTCAGCGTGTCGGCCACGTGAGACGCCAGTTGGCCCATGCTCATGGATTTCGGGTGGGGTTTCCAGCCGAAGTCCTTCTCCGGCACCCGCGCCAGCATCTTGCGGATGGACACGGCCTCGAATTCCAACTCCTTGATGAACGGATCCACGATGCGCATGATCTTCCTCCTGTCGATATGTTTCTCCATTTATGCGCCCGGACAGTTTTTTTCGTCAAGAGACATAATTGTAGAGTGCGTGGGAGATAGGACCCGGGATCTGGGACCTGGGTTCTGGGATTGTGGACCTAGAACCGAAGACCCAGGGCCGAAATCCGAATTCCGAGGTTCGATATCCGCGTTACGGGAACGAGCCTCGAGTTACCGGCAGTTCTCGTGCCGAATCCGGCAGCGTTCGTCGGCGTACTCCAGTTCCACCGTGGTGTGGGCGATGCCACGCCGCGCCACCACCTCCTGGACGGCCTCCTTGATCCGGAGCTGGTCTTCCTTGCCGGCATCCGCGGCGATCACGGCATGGGTGGTGAGCACATGGTGGACGCCGTCCATGCTCCAGACATGGGTGTGGTGCAGGTCCGCGATCCCCTCGATCCCGCGCAACTCCGCCTCCAGGGCGGGCAGATCCACGTCTTCGGGCGTCCCCTGCAGGAACACCCCCATGGTCCGGCGCAGGTTGCGCACCACGTTCCAGAGCACCCACAGGGTGATCAGGATGGACAGGGCCGGATCCAACGCCGGCACGTCGCGCACCAGCAGCACCGCCCCGGCGATCAGGATCGCCAGCCATCCCAGGGCGTCCTCCACCAGGTGCCAGGCGACCATGCGGGCGTTGAAGCCGGATGTGCGCCGGAGCCGGAGGGCCGCCACGCCGTTGACGACGCAGCCCACCACGGCCAGGACGATCATGCCGGGGGCGTGGGCCCGCACGGGGTGCAGCAGCCGCGGCACCGCCTCGGTCACGATGAGGAGCGACCCGGCGATGAGCACGCCGGCGCTGATCAACGCGCCCACGAGCGCGAAGCGCCGGTAGCCGTAGGAGTACCGCGCGTCCCCCTTGCGACCGGAAATCTTCTCGAGGTACCAGGCCGCGCCGAGGGCGAACGAGTCACCCAGATCGTGGAGGGCGTCCGCCAGGATGGCGATGGAGTTCGTCCAGAGGCCGCCCGCGATCTCGAACAGGGTGAAGGCCAGGTTCAGCAGAAACGCCGTGCGAATGCCCTGCAGGCTGCCGGCTGGTGTGTGGTCATCGTTCATGGATTGACCCTGGTGTCCCGCGTCGGTCCCTGCGCCGAAGCCCGGCGTCGTCCAAGCGGACAAGACGACTCCGCAGGACCGCCCGTGCGGACGGCGGCGTCACGCGTGGATCATGGCCACGATGGGGAGCAGCCCCGCGCGGTCCACCTCGTCGAACGCGGCCGGCTCGTCGCTGTCCACGTCGAGGACGCCGACGATCCGCCCCGCCGCGTCGCGGAGCGGCACGACGATCTCCGACCGCGAGCGGGAGTCGCAGGCGATGTGGCCGGGGAATGCGTGCACGTCGGCCACCACCACCGGCTCGCCGCGGTCGATCCCCGCCCAGCAGACGCCGGTGTGGGCCTGCAGCACCTGGCAGGCCAGCGGGCCCTGGTACGGACCCACGGTGAGCGTGCCGTCCACGAGACGGTAGAATCCCGTCCAGAAATAGTGGGGCATCTTGTGGTGGAGCAACGCCACCGCGGTGGCCATCCGGGCGACGGGGTCACCGGTCTTGGTGAACAGCTCCGCCAGCTGGTCGCGGATGCGCCCGTACCGTTCCTGCTTCTGTTTCCGATCCATCGTTCGCTCCCTGATACCCTACGGACCGCCGATTTCCGACAGCCGTGTGCCGCTGCCGCTCAACGGATGGATTCTACCACACCGGAGCCATTCGCGGGCGGCGGTCCGAGCCGGTACAGCCGCGTGCCCATCCGGTCCTGGGCCATCTCTTCTTTGATGCAGGCGGCGGTGAACGCCGCCGCCTCCGGGCCCATCGCCTTCAGCGTCCGGACCGCCGATGAGTCCAACCAGACCGTCCGGCCCTCCCGCTGCTGGCCGGCCAGGAGACGTCGGAAGCCGTCCAGGCCGCCTCCCGGATCCACCGCCACCCACAGGGTGGCGGGATTGAAGTAGCGGAGGGTCCAGTTGTCCGGATTGAAGTCGCCGTACCCCACGGTGGTGGGGCCGGACCAGCGCCCCTGCATCCGCACGGCCAGCGCCAGCGGCGGGTTGGACCGGACCTGCGCGCACGGCACGATGAAGAATCCCAGGTTGAACAGGCCCACCAGCACCGCCGCCGCCAGGGGAAGCCGCCCCAGGCCGGCGGCCGGCGCGCCGCGCCGCAGCAGCCACGCCCCCAGCAGCAGGATCAGCGCCGGGAGGTAAAACAGCCGGTAGAAGGTGTTGCCGGGCAGCCAGACGAACAGGAATGCCAGATAGGGAATCAACCAGGCCACACCGACGCGCACCCACAGCGCGGCGACGGAGAAGCCCCCGGCGGGCGCCGGCGGCGGCAGCCGCCACGCGCGGCGCCGGATCAGCGTGACAATCACCCACCCGAGCGCCACCGCGAACAAAGCCAGCGCCGCCAGGCTCACGGGGTCCGGGTGCCGAAACACGTCGCCTGGCCGGCTGTTCACCAGGAGGCGCACATTGCTCTGGACGGTCAATACGAGGTTGCGGCCGAGGTCCCAAGAAAACGCCGAGTCGGGTGAGTGGTAGGTGAGCCACGTCCACAGGCTCGTCCCGCCCGGTTGGCGCCCGTACGCGGCCAGGTAGGCAGCTCCCGTCACCCCGCCGGCCGTGGCCAGGTAGAGCGCCACCGACCGCCACCGCCGCGCCGGCGTCTCCGCGCGGGCCGTCAGCCCGCACACCGCGGCGGGCAGGAACCCGACGGCCAGCTCGTGGAACAGCATCGCCGCCGCGTGGCACAGCCCCAGCCGCACCGGCGCGGGGGGCCCGGACCGGAGCAGCACGGCCAGCCCCAGCACCAGACCGAGCACGGACGGGACGTAGGCGCCGGCATCGGCGCCGAACCGCCACCACCCCGCCGAGAACGCGAACAGAGCGGCCAGGCCGCCCGCGAACACCGGCCCGCCGGCGTGCCGGCGGAACAGTCCGTAGAGGATACCCGCCGTCGCCGCCGCCAACGCCATGTTCAGGTACTGCAGCACCGCCAGCGCCCGCACCTCCGGAAAGACGGTGCGCACAGCGCCGTACGCCAGGCGCCCCGCCAGGGTGTAAACCAGGTGGTTCGGATGCAGCAGCGCGGGATCGCCGGGATCCGCAGTCGCTTCGATCTGGAGGGCGAATCCCACGCCGTCCCAATAGTGGTTCCGGATGGGGAACAGCAGGTAGACGGCGAAGACCGCAACGCCCAGGGCGGCCGCCTCGGCCGCGCGCCGGCGCGACCGCAACTGATCCGGCGGCAGTTGAAGGACGGGTTCAGACGGTGAGAGCGGGCTCATGGACGACCTTCGCGCGGGGCGCACGGGGGGCGATTTGCGCGCCGTCACTCCAGCAGGAGCCGCGAGAGGCAGTTGGCCATCGCCTCACGGTTGTCGGGGTGCACGCAGAATATCCCGTCGAGGCGCTCCAGCCCGATCCGCCGGACCCAGTCCACGAGCGCCCGTCGCTGGACCACGGCGACGATCCGGTCGCGGTCGCGGAAGGCGCCGGCCACCGCCTCGGCGAAGGGAAGCGCGTGCTCCTCCATGACGCCCAGCTCGTCGATGACCAGCCAGTCCCGGTCCGCGGCCTGGGCCAGGGCGCGGCAACCGAAATCGGCAAACACCTCGGGTTTGAGCCCGAACGGCCCGAAGCGCGGCGCATCCGCCCAGTCGGCGTGAGCGAACACTTCGCGGTCGCCCGACGGCGCCTCCAGGCAGAAGCCTACTTTTTCCTGGTCGCGGAACAGGGGCACGGTGAGCACCCGTCCCACCGCCCCCGCCGGCAGGTGGCCGGTCAGGGCCGCCACCAGGCTGCTCTTGCCCACATGCAGATCACCGGAGATGATGATTCTCATCGCGCCAGCAACTCCACGCCGACGAACAGGACCAGCGCGGCGACCGCCGCCGCGTCCAACCAGCGCGCGCGAACCGGCGCCGGTGCGGGGCCGGCGGCGAGCCAGCTCTGCAGGCGTTCCGCCAGGATCCGTCCCAGCGGATAGGCTACCGAGCCAAGCGCGGCGCTCAGAGGCGCGTAGACAACGGCCACGGGCAGCGTCGTACCGGCATGGATGCATGCCGGAGAGCCGGTCACGAACCCGACCAGGGGGAACAGCCCCGCCGCGCCGAGTCCGATCAGCCCGCCGGCGGCCATGTCCACGGCCCGCCCGTCGGCTTTCGCCCACCGAATCGTTGCGGCCACGAGCATCAGGAGGAGCGCCTGCACCGCGAATGCGAACATGGGATTGGCCACCGATCCGTGCCCCACGGGCAGGCTCAGCACCGCCGCGTCCAGCGACTTGAGCCCCGCCGCAACGGCCAGCAGCACCGCGGGCGCCCAGACCCGGCGCGCAGCGTGGTATCCGGCGGAGAGGCAGCCGATGGCCCAGCCGGTCATCACCGCGCCGGTCACGCCGACGCCGCACGTGCCGCGCAGACCCACGCCCAGCGCCGCCTCGGCCAGGCCCCATATCAGGCCGGTGACCAGCAGCAGCCGGCCGATCGTTTTCCCGTCCACAGTCGCCTTGTCCATGACGCCTCCAGAACATGAGCCCGCCCCGGCCGCAACCGGGAGGTGCAATCGCTTCACACCAAAGGATCAATGAACGGTCGAATTATACCAACGATTCGTTCAGGTCGGATGGAAAATTAATGTTCCGGCACACCCCCGGATCCTCCACGCCCAAGTGGACCTCCCGCAGGCCGGACGCGTGGATCACCGCCGCCAGACCGCCGGCGCGGTCCTCCGGCGGGATCCGCGGGAACAGCTCCCGGGGGATGATCACGGGGTGCCCGCTCCGGCCGTCCCACACCGGTTTGACCACGGCGTCGGGCCGGGCGGCGAACGCCGCCGCCAGCGCCCGGCAGGTCGCGGCCGTCACGTACGGATGGTCCACCGGCGCCACCAGCGCGCCCGCGCACGCCCCCAGCCGGTCCAGGCCCAGCCGCAGCGAGGAGAGCGCGCCCCGCTCCGGCGCCGGGTTGACCACCACCGCAGCGCCGGCCGCGTCCGCCAGTGCCGCGGCCCAGTCGCGGTCCTCGGCGCGCACCACACAGACCACCGGCACGCAGCCGGCTTCGACGACCGCCGCCAGCACCTGCTCGAGGAACGGCCGGCCGCCGGATTCTAACCTGAGCTTGGGGCCGCCCAGGCGCGCCCCGGCTCCGGCGGCCAGGATCACCGCGCCCGTTGTCGGGTCCGTCACGCTAGGCCTCCCAGCCGGCCTCCCGGTTGAAGGCCGTGATCAGGCGGTCGAACTCGTCCACTTCGCCCTCGAACAGCCGGCGCCAGTACGCGTCGTCCCACTGGGCGTTGATCTCGTCGACGGTCTTGCCCTGCTGCTCCACCCACGTGTAGTACTTCAGGTTGTGGATGGCCTTCCGGTCGTAGTAGGTGAGTTCCTTGAAATAATCAATCCTCTGGTGGAGCAGCACGGCGGCGTGGTCGCGCGCGGCCGGCAGCGGGCCGTACGGCCCTTCGGCGGCGCGCAGCTCCTCGAGGCGCGAGCCGTACAGCTCCATGGAGTCGGTGAACACGGTGAAGATCACGTCGCGCTCGTCCAGCTCATAGTAGCGGGCGGTTTTGATCGCCGCCAGCAGATTGCAGATACTGGAGATGCCCAGCAGCTCCAGCCGCTCGCAGTCGGCCGCCGGCACGCCCGCCGTCGCCAGGTACTCGCGGCCGGCCGGCTCGTTGAACAAGCGCACCAGGCGCATGCAGTCGGCGTCGTCGACGGCGGCCACGGCGTCGGTGTTGCGGACGTTGTGCACCCACGGGACGTGCTTGTCGCCGATCCCCTCGATCCGGTGCCCGCCGAAGCCGTTGAGCAGCAGCGTCGGGCACTGCAGCGCTTCGGTGGCCACCACCTTCAGCCCGGGGAAACGGGTCTTGAGGAAGTCGCCGGCGGCGATGGTCCCCGCCGAGCCCGTGGCCGAGATGTAGGCCGCCGCGCGGCTCCCCGCGCGGCGCACCTGCTCCCACACTTCCAGCAATGCCGGCCCCGTCACCTGGTAGTGGAAGATGGGGTTGCCGAATTCGTCGAACTGGTTGAAGATCACGTGGACCGGGTCGCGGCGCAGTTCCCAGCACTTGTCGTAGATTTCCTTGACGTTCGACTCGCAGCCCGGCGTGGCGATCACCTCGGCGCCGATCTCACGAAGCCAGTCGAAGCGCTCCCGGCTCATCTCCTGGGGCAGGATGGCCACCGCGGTGCAGTCGAGCAGGGCGCAGTCGAAGGCGCCGCCGCGGCAGTAATTGCCGGTTGAGGGCCAGACCGCCTTGTGCACCTCCGGGTCGCACTCGCCGCTCACCAGGCGCGGCACCAGGCAGCCGAACGCCGCCCCCACCTTGTGGGCGCCGGTGGGGAAGAACTTGCCCACAAGACCGATGATCCGCGCCCGGACGCCGGTGAGCGCCGGCGGGATCTCCATGTAATTCACCCCGCCGAACAGGCCGGTGCGGACGTCGTTTTTCCAGGTGATCCGGAACAGGTTCAGCGGATTGACGTCCCACAGCCCCACCGCCGGCAACTGCTTCCGGACGGACTCGGGGATGAGCGACGGGTCGCGCATCTCGGCGAACGTGGGGATGCGGATGTTCCGCCGGCGGCACCGCGCCGCGGTGCGCCGGACGACGTCTTCCCGGATGGTGTGAATGATCTGGGACATGGTGCGCTCCTTACAGCAGGCGCCGCGTGGCGCGGCGGGCGATGGCGTCCAGCACGCCGGCCGGCTCCGCATACCGCGCCAGCAGGATCATGGCCGCGATGACGAACGGCTTGTAGCCGGCCTCGCGGTAGGTCTGGAGGCGGTAGCGGTCGAACACCGGCGCGGCCACCTCGCCCCGCTCGCAACTCACGCCGGAGATGTCCGCCGGGAGGCAGTGCATGTAGAGCGCGGCGCCGCCGCGGGTGAGCTTCATCATCTCGTCGGTGCACTCCCAGTCCTGGTGTCCGGCGTTCTGGGCCAGGCAGTCCCGCTCCAGGTCGGTCAGCCCCTGTTTGTCCCGGTTTTTCAGCAGCTCGGTGCGCCGCTGCATCACCGGGTAGGGCGCCCACGACTTGGGGTAAACCACGTCGGCGTCCCGGAACGCCTCCGCCATCGAGGCGACCCGGGTGTAGCGGCCGCCGGACCGGGTGGCGTGGGTGGCTGCCACCTGCTCCACTTCGGGAATCAGGTTGTAGCCGTCCGGGTGGGCCAGCACCACGTCCATGCCGAAGCGGGTCATGAGTCCGATGATCCCCTGGGGCACCGACAGCGGCTTGCCGTAGCTCGGCGAATAGGCCCAGGTCATTGCGATGCGCTTGCCCCGCAGCGCCTCGAATGAGCCAAAATGTTCTTTCAGCCACAACAGGTCAGCCATGGTCTGGGTGGGATGGTCGATGTCGCACTGGAGGTTGACCACCGCGGGGCGCTGGTGCAGCACGCCGGCGCGGAATCCCTCGTCCACGGCGGCGGCCACCTCGCGCATGTAGCGGTTCCCCTCGCCCAGGTACATGTCGTCGCGGATGCCGATCACCTCGGAGAGGAAGGCGATCATGTTGGCCGTCTCGCGGACAGTCTCGCCGTGGCTGATCTGCGACTTCTCCTCGTCCAGGTCGGCCAGGGCCAGGCCCAGCGCGTTGGCCGCCGAGGCGAAGCTGAAGCGCGTCCGGGTGGATTTGTCGCGGAAGATGGACACCGCCACCCCAGTTTCGAACACCTTCAGGCTGACGCCGCGGCGGTGAAGCGCCTTGAGGGCGTCGGCCACCAGCGCCGTGGCCCGGATCTCCGCGTCCGACTTGTCCCAGGTCAGGAGGAAGTCTTCGCCGGCCATTTTGACATCCAGGTCCGCCAGCTCCCCGATGCAACGCCCGATGAATTCCATGGACATAGCGCCAACTCCTCGAAGAAGTGAAAAAGTTTATTTTACATGAAGTGGGGACGGAGAGAAAGGTGAATAGGTGAATGGATGAATAGGTGAATGGGTGAATGGATGAATGGGTGAATGGGTGAGTGGGTGAATCGGTGAATGGGTGAATCGGTGAATGGGTGAATCGGTGAATGGGTGAATCGGTGAATGGGTGAATCGGTGAATGGGTGAATCGGTGAATGGGTGAATCGGTGAATGGGTGAATCGGTGAATGGGTGAA
>JAAYUB010000087.1 GCA_012517875.1 Acidobacteriota bacterium
AGTCGGCCCCGCTCCCCCCGAAGCCATCGTAGCGGCCCGCCATCACCTGGAGGGGGCGGCGGTTGGCGCCGATCACCGCCGCCGCGCGCTCGCCGCCGTCCTGCACCAGCAGGGCGCCGAGGCCGTCGTCCCACGCGTGGGTAAGGGTGCCCCAGACCCGCTCCGAGTACGGCCACATGAGACGCAGGTTGCTCGTGGCGCTCACCACCAGCTCCGCCGGGTGGAGGCCCCGGTACTCGTAGTGGACCACCGCCACCGGCGCCGCCGGATCGGCCGCGATCACCTCCTTCAGGATTGCCCGCCGGAAGCGGTAGATGCGGGTGACCGACTCGGGGCGGATTTCGATCTCGGGGCGCTCCCCGCCGAGCGGCGCCAGCGGCGCGGCGTCCCCGCCGATCCGGAGCGCCGCCTCGACGTCGCGGAAGGCCATCAGCGGATGGGCCCAGATCTCCGCGATGCCGCCCGGCTCGCGGCCCATCACCAGGATCCGCCGCCCGGCCAGGTCCCACGGCGCATCGGCGGCGAAGGGGCTCCGCAGCACCATCGCGTCGTCGGGCCGCCGCCACGGCCGCGGCGGCGGCGGCCGCAGCCGGCCGGAGGCCCGGCCGCGCGCCTCGACCTGCGGCACGCCGTACGTCCAGTGGTCGCGGGCGGCCGCCGTCATCCGCCCGGCGAGGTACCCGAGGCAGTTGTCCAGAAAGAGCTCCAGGTTCCGGCGCTCGCGGTTGGGCGGCGCAAACCAGGTGTAGGCGCCCACCGCCAGCATGCGCCCGGCGCCGGTCTCGTATTCGACGGCCAGTTTGGCGTCCTCGTACAGGCGGACGTAGCCCCAGTCCACCGCCGCCACCCGGCCGCGGGGGACGCGGTCGCCGAACCAGCCCACCTGGCGGCAGGCGTGGTCGGCGTCGGCGTCCCACAGCATGGCGCCGCCGTGGAGCCCGGCGAAGATCGGGTGGGCGCGGAAGGCGTGCAGGCCGCGCCTGCGGCCGTAGCCCTCATCGTTCACCGCCACGTCACGGACGTCGGGCGGCGCGTCCTCCAGCCCCAGCTCCGGCAGCAGGCGCGGCGCATCCAGCGTCAGGAGCATCCCGGCGCCCGCCTCGACCCGCTGGCGCAGGGCTGCCAGAAATTCCGGCGCCCGCTCCGCCACGGACAGCTCCCCGGTCGACCCGCGGTGGTACCAGAGCACGTCGCACTCGGCGAGCGCGCGGCTACCGGGCGTAAGCCCCGCCACTGGGATGAACCGCGCTTCCACCCCGGGCCGGGCATTCAGGGCGCGCAGCGCCGCCGCGCCTTCGGTGTCCAGGGCCTCGGCGCTCTCCGCGCCCAGGAAACCCACGCGGATGGGCTGGAGCTGCGCCACCGCCGCGCCGGCGGCGGCGTGGAACAGGATGACGGCCGCCGCCGTCCATCGCACCATTGACCGTCCCCGCACGATCGCACCCTCCGTGTCGTGATCATGAGTCGGCTGACATCTTCCCCATGATAAGCCAGCCCATCCGGATTGCCAAGCCCGGGGGATGACGAAAACCGATCAAGCGAGGACGCTCACGAGCACGATCACGATTACGAGCACGAAATCCGATGTGCGATGTCCGGAACCGTTGATGGTTTATGGTTGATGGTTGATCGTTGGGAACGAGCCTCGAGTCTCGAGCCTCGATGACGAGCACGCGCGAATGGCCGGCAGGCGGCGGCGTCCGGGCACGATCCCGGCCCGCCAGGGCCGGAATTCATTAGCCAGGGGCGCAGCCCCTGGTAAGCCGGAAACCCAGATAAGTCGGCCTTCTCTCCGCCTTGAGCCCCACCGGGGCGGCAC
>JAAYUB010000088.1 GCA_012517875.1 Acidobacteriota bacterium
ACCACAGAGGCACAGAGGACACAGAGGCTTCTCATATTCTGAACCCTGACCGTAAACCGTCTCCCCATTCACCGATTCACCCATTCCCCCATCAACCATCAACTATCAACCATCAACCGTCCCCAAACCTGCGAACCTGAAACCCCTGAAACGGAAACGGCCGGCACCCGCCGACCGCTTTTTTCCATTAACAAAAAAAAGTCTTCTTTGCGTCTTGGCGCCTTCGCGCGCCGGTCTACTCCTCCCCTTGATACGCCCGGTACACCGCGCGGATCCCCTCGGCCAGCGGGATCGCCGGGGCCCAGCCGAGCGCCCGGAGGCGCGACACGTCCAGCAGTTTGCGCGGCGTGCCGTCGGGCTTGGATGCGTCGTACCGGATCTCCCCGGCGAAGCCCACGATCCCCCGCACCGTCCCGGCCAGCTCGGCGATGGTCCCGTCCTCGCCGCTCCCCACGTTAATGAAGTCCCCCACCGCCTCGGCCGACGCCGTCTCCATCAGGTGCACCGCCGCCGCGGCCAGGTCGTCCACGTGGAGGAACTCCCGCCGCGGCGTTCCCGTACCCCAGAGCGTCACCGCCTCCGCCGAAATGCCGTACGCGGCGCAGGCCTCTGCAATGTCGTCGAGCGGCAGCGCATCCGGCGCCGCCGGCAGGCGGTGGCCCGCCGCCAGGGGCCGCCGCGCCAGGTCCCGCCGCAGCGCGGCCAGTTCACCGGCGGCCAGCAGCCGGGCCAGGTGGAACTTGCGCACCAGCGCCGGCAGGACGTGCGATCCGACCAGGTCGTAGGAGTCGTTCGGCCCGTACAGGTTGGTGGGCATGAGCGAGTAGAAGTCGCAGCCGTACTGGGCGCGGTAATGGGCGCAGAGCTTGAGCGCCGCGATCTTGGCCACCGCGTACGCCTCGTTGGTGGGCTCCAGCGGCCCGGTGAGGAGGTGCTCCTCGCGCATGGGCTGGGGTGCGTGCTTCGGGTAGATGCACGACGAGCCGAAGTTCACCAGCCGCTTCACGCCGCTCCGGCGGGCGGCCTCGATCACGTTCGCCGCGATGAGCAGGTTGTCGTAGAGGAACTCGGCGGGCCGGGTGGAGTTGGCCACGATGCCGCCCACGGTGGCCGCGGCGAGGAAGACGGCGTCGGGCCGCTCGGCGGCGAAGAACGCCTCCACGTCCGCCTGGCGGCGGAGGTCCAGCTCGGCCAGCGTCCGGCCCACGATGCGGCGGTAGCCGCGGGCCTCGAGGCGCCGCACCAGCGCCGATCCCACCATCCCCGCATGCCCGGCGACGTAGATCTTGGTTTCGGGATTCATGTCAGCTCCCTGGCGAGACAGGAGACAGGAGATAGGAGATAGGAGTAAAGAGCGAGTAGTAAACAGTCAGTAGTAAAACGCATCTTGCCCCAATCAGCTAATCTGTAATTTGCCAATCTGTTAATCTGTAAATCTGCCAATCTGTGAATCTGCAATCTGCGAATCTGGAACTTCTCCCTATTCGCTCCCGACTTTCACGGCATACCCCCCGGCCAGCAGGTGCCGCTCCCGCAGCGCCTCCGCCAGGTCGGCCCGGGCCATCTCCCGCACCAGCTCGGCGAAGGTCACCGTGGGGGCCCAGCCGAGCCCGGCCCGGGCGCGCGCGGCGTCGCCGCACAGGTGCTCCACCTCGGTGGGACGGTAGTAGGCCGGGTCCACCGCCACCAGCACGTCCCCCGGCCGCACCGCCAATTCCATTTCGCCG
>JAAYUB010000089.1 GCA_012517875.1 Acidobacteriota bacterium
ACCGTCACGCCAAGGGACTGGGGATGCTGGTCACCGTGTTCACCAACGGCACCCGGCTGTCCCGGCGGGTGGTGCGGCTGTTTCGGGAGCTGCCGCCGCGGCTCGTGGAGGTGTCGCTCTACGGCGCCACTGCCGCCACCGTCGAGCGGATCACCGGCTCGGCCACCGCTTGGGCGCGCGCCCGCCGCGGCGTGGAGCGCCTGCGTGCCGCCAGTGTGAGGCTGGCCCTCAAAACCATCCTGATGCGCGAAAATGCGGCGGAGCTGGGCGCACTGGAGGCCTACGCCCGGGAGTTGGGGGTGCCGTTCCGCCTGGACGCGGCCATCAATCCCCGCCTCGACGGCGGCCGCAAACCACTGACCCACCGCGTGGATCCGGTGAACGCCGTGGAGCTGGAGCTGGCCGATCCGGTGCGGCGCCGCCAGTGGGCGGAGTTTCTGGACAAGAACGCAACGTTGCCCGAGGAGCAGCGCCTCTACATATGCGGCGCCGGGATCACGGCGTTTTACGTGGACGCCGACGGCACCCTGCGGCCCTGCCTCATGGTGGCCCGGCCGGCGGGGGACCTGCACCGCGCGGAGTTCAATCAAATTTGGCGTGATCTCATCCCTCGGCTGCATGATAAGATGGCCGGGAACAGTTTCCCGTGCAGCCGCTGCGAGGCGCGCCTGGTGTGCGGAAGCTGCCCGGCGTTTTTCGAGCTGGAGACTGGCGCCGAGACCACACCCGCTGACTATGTGTGCCGGTTGGGCCGGCTGCGCGCCGAGCGACTGCATCAATACCAGACCCGGAGAGGAGACTGATCCGTGAACAAAGACACCCATCAGACCGACAAACAGGCATACGACAAGCCCCGGCTCCGCGTGATCGAACTGCTGGCCGAGGAAGTCCTGGCGATCGGCTGCAAGCGGTCCGGATCGGATACCGGTCAAAGCGGCAATCTCTGTCTGAACGGTGTGTGCAAGGCAACTCCGGGTTCCTAGTCTCGGCGCCCCCCTGCCTGTGAGCTGCCGGCAGTTTTTGCCGCAGTTCGCCCCGGCGCCCAGCGATAACCCCAATGCCTACTCGAACCCTCTCCATCGGACACGTCAACCTTCGCCTGCGTTCGCCTCTGCCGCTGGTGGCGCCGGAGTCCATGCCCGTGCCGCCCGGCATCACCTCTCCGCCGAATCGCTACGACGGTTTCGAGGGTCGCGTCGCCCGCGGCCCGGCGGTGTTCGACATCGTCGTCCGCCTGGCATCCGTCGACCGCCCGTTCACTCCCCCTGAACCCGCGGCGGTTTTCCTGGACAACCCGGGCGCCTGGTCCATGGCCCGCGAGGGCGCCGGATTCCGGTTCTGGCTGCCGCCCGCGCCCGGCGGACCGCCGCCGCTCTGGGACACGTGGCTGGACCATTCCCTCGCCTCGGCCACGGTGCGCTGCGGACCCGGCCTGCGAACGCTGCACCGCGGCCAGCCGGCGCTGGTCAATCCCCTGCGTTACCCGCTGGACCAGCTCCTGCTGATATACGCGCTGGCGCGGCGCGAGGGGTGCATCGTCCACGCCGCCGGGGCGGCGCTCGACGGCAAGGCGTACATATTCCCCGGCCGGTCCGGCGCCGGCAAGACCACGCTGGCCCGGCAGCTTTTAGCCAACGGCGGATTCGCACTCCTCAGCGACGACCGGATGGTGGTGCGGCGCATCGACGGGCGCCTGTGGGCCTTCGGCACGCCCTGGGCCGGCGAGGCGGACATCGCCCGCAACGCCGGCGCGCCGCTCGGCGGCCTGCTGTTCCTGCGGCACGCCGACGCCAACCGGGTGGCGTCGCTGTCGCCCCGTGAGGCGATGGAGCGCCTGCTCCCCGTAACCTCCATCCCGTGGTATCATGCGGAGGTGCTGCCGGACCTGCTGGACTTCGTCGGCGCGGTGGCCCGCGAGATTCCCGGCCGGGAACTGGCGTTCCGGCCGGACCCGACGGTGGCCGATACGATCGCCGCCGCCGTCCGCTGACGCGATCATCCGCCGGACAGGGGGCCCCCACATGGATGACTCATTCGATCCGAAACCGCCTGATCCCAAGTTGGAACCGCTGCGTGTGATCAAGGTGTCCGACGACGGCGAGTTCGATCCCCGCCCGCCCGTGAAGCTGGAACACACCGGCGAGATTCTGACCGGCGAGACGCCGGACATCCTGGCCCTGGACTCGCCCCGCGCCGGCGTCATGCTGGCGGAGCTGCTGAGCCGCGGCTTCCTGGTGCGAGTGCGGGTCACCGGCCGCAGCATGCGCCGGGCGCTGCCCGACGGCGCTGTGGTCCACCTCGTGCGGACGGCGGACGCTCCGGCGCGCTTCGGCGACATGGTTCTCACCCTGAACAACGCCGGCCGGCTCCGCCTGCACCGGGTGCTGTTCCGGCGGCAGATGTCCGACGGTGGCTGTGTCTTTCGCACGAAGGGTGACGCCGCCGCCGCCCTGGACCCCCCCGTCCCGGCCCGGGAGGTGCTGGGGCGGGTGGTGGCGGTGGAGCGGCGCGGCGCCGGCGGCGCGGTGACGGTGGTGCAGTGGGACCGCGGCCTCCGGCGGCTGCTCGACTGCCTGCGGGCGGCGGCCAGTTTGCTCCGCGCCGGCGCCGACCGCCTGGTGGCCGCCATCCGGGACCGCTTAGCCCGCACGAACAACTAGCACGAATCCTCCCTGCTTTTCGCCGCGGCGTCGCCAGCCGGAGCAGGCATCGCCGAGCGGCCGCTCCCCGAAGGCGGCGCCGCCGGGCGCTTGGCCCGGCGGCGGTGCAATCATGATTCCAAGATAAGGAAACCGGCGGACCGGTTTCCTCGGGTGGGGTTGGTTCATCCGCCCCCGGGCGGGAGCGGATCAAAAGATCGAAACCTCTCTCCTGTTTAGAGACACGCGGCGCCGGTCAGGATTCGACCCGCAGCGATCATTTGCCGGGAAGCCGAGAGCGCGCCTTTGGTCGGGGCGGGCGCGCGATACCGGCGGAATGGGGCTCTTCTCACAGCAGGTCCAGGGGATCTACGTCCACGGCGATCTGGGTGAAGGGGAGGCGGGCGTCCAGGCAGCGGCGGCGGAAATCGAGCAGCACCTCGGGCAGGCCGTCCGTCGCCAGACACCGCATCAGCAGGCTCCAGCGGTAGTCGTCCTTGATCTTCTCCAGCAGCGCCGGCATGGGCCCCTGCACCCGCAGCGTCGCCGCCAACCCCCGCTCGGCGATGGCAGCCCGCAGGTGCTCGCCCGCGCCCCGGGCGATCGCCTCGGCCTTCTCCCGCTGCTTGTCTTTCACCGCGAGGAACACCAGGCGGGTCATGGGTGGGAAGTGGAGCCGGCGCCGAAACTCCATCTCGTGGCGGTAGAACGCCGGATAGTCCTGCTGCCGCGCCAGCCGGACGGCGTAATGATTCGGATAATAGGTCTGGATGTACACCCGGCCCGGCGTGTCGCCGCGACCGCTGCGGCCGGCCACCTGGGTGAGCAGCTGGAAGGTCCGTTCGGCGGAACGGAAGTCGGGGATGCGTAGGCTGGTGTCGGTGGAGAGCACCACCACCAGGGTCACCGCCGGGAAATCGTGCCCTTTGGCGATCATCTGGGTGCCCACCAGCAGGTCGATCTCGCGCCGCTCGAACCGGTCGAGGATCTCCTTCATGCTCCCCTTCTGGCGGGTGGTGTCCCGGTCGAAGCGGACCACCCGCCGCCCCGGGAACCGCTCGCGGAACACCTCCACCAGCTTCTCGGTGCCCAGGCCCAGCAGGAACAGATGCCCGCTCCCGCACGCCGGGCAGGTGTCGGGCACCGGCCGGATGTAGCCGCAGTAGTGGCACATGAGCTGGCGCTCCGCCTGGTGGAAGGTCATGGCGATGTCGCAGTGGGCGCAGAGCACCGTCTCGCCGCACTTGCGGCAGGTGACGACGGGTGCGAACCCCCGGCGGTTGAGCAGCACCATGACCTGCTCGCCCCGATGCATCCGGTCGGCGATGGCCTTGTAGATCTCGCCCGCCACGATGACGTTGCGGCCGAAGCGCTCGAACTCGCGCACCATGTCCACGATGGCGACGTCGGGAAGCGGCCGGTTCAGGATGCGCTCGGGCAGCTCGAGCAGGGTCATGGCGCCGGCCTCGGTGGCGGCGTGGTAGCTCTCCAGCGACGGCGTGGCCGAACCCAGCACCAGCGCTGCGCCGCACTGCCGCGCCCACGCCTGCGCCGCCTCGCGGGCGTGGTAGCGGGGCGACTCGTCCTGCTTGTAGGAGGCGTCGTGCTCCTCGTCCAGGATGATCACGCCGGGCGCCGCCAGCGGCGCGAACAGCGCCGAGCGGGTGCCGATGACCACGTCGGCCTCGCCGCGGTGGATCCGGAACCACTGGTCGTGGCGTTCGCCGTCGGAGAGCATGCTGTGCAGGATGGCCAGGCGGCCGCCGAAATGGGTCATGAACCGCTGGGTCAATGCCGGGGTCAGCGAGATCTCCGGCACCAGCATGAGCGCCGTGCGTCCGCGGCGCAGCGCGTCGTGGATCAGCTCGATGTAGACCTGGGTCTTGCCGCTGCCAGTGACGCCGAGCACGAGGTACTGGCCGGGGCGTCCGGCGTCCAGATCGCCCCGGATCCGGTCCACGGCCGCGCGCTGGGCCGCCGTGAGCACCAGCGCTTCGGTCTCGCGCGCCCGGTAGCCGGCGAACGGATCGCGGTAGCTTTCGGCCGCCTCGATCCGCAGCACGCCCTTGGCCTGCAGGCGCCGCGTCACGTCGTACGGGACGCCCGTCTCGGCGACCACGCGGGCCAGCGGGAGCGGTCCCTGGTGGCTGCGCAGGAACTCGACCACCGCCCGCTGGCGTTTCGGATACGCCGCCGGGTCCGCCGCCGGGTCGACCAGCTCCACGAACAGCACGCGTCGGAAGCCGGTCCGGGCGCCCAGCACCCGGCTCGCGCGCGTCACCCAGCCGTTGCGCTCGAGGTTGGCCAGCACCCGGTCCAGGAACCGGGCCGGCATCACCCGGCCGATCTCCTTGCGGTCGATGCCAGGGCGGCGGCGGATCAACGCCAGCAGCTTGTCCTGAAACGCCTTGTCAGCCGCCGTGGCCAGGCGCGCCTCGCCGGCGGGAGTGATCCGGTAGCTGAACGTGGCCTCCACGTACGAGCCGGGCGGGAAGAAGAGGCGCAGGCAGTCGCCCGGCGGCGCGAAGTAGTGATGCGAGATCCAGCGGGCCAGTTCCACCCGCGGCGGGTCGATGAGCGGCTCCGGATCCACGAGGCTGAGGAGATCGCGGATCCGCTCCACGCCGGGCGGCGGCGTGTCCGTCATCGCGGTGATCACCCCGTTGGCGTGACCGCCACCCAGGGGCACCACCACCCGGCAGCCCGGGCGGGCGGCGGCCATGGCCGGCGGAACGGCGTACGTGTAGTCCTGGAACACCGGGGCGAACAAGGCGACCGC
>JAAYUB010000090.1 GCA_012517875.1 Acidobacteriota bacterium
CCTGCCGGGCAAGGACGAGACGGCTTTCCCCGAGATCAACCGCTGAGGCCGCCGTGGAACCCACTCCGGATAAGCCGGGCAAACCGTTTTACCGCCGCAAGCGATTCTGGACCGCCGTCATCGTGGTGGGGCTGGCGGTGGGACTCGGCTTCAATTACAAGGCGGTGAAACGGGCCGGTCATGACCTGGTCACCTACGCCGAACGGTCCAGCCCGGTCTTCGCCGGGCTGATCCTGGGAGTGGTGGCGGTCGGCGATTCCTCGTTCCTGTCCATCCCGGAAGGGAACGACTTCCTCATCGTCTATTTCGCCATTCTGAAAGCCGAGTACATGCCCTACTTCGTCCTGATCAGCGCGGTAGGCTCGGTTATCGGCTCGGTGATCCTGTTCAGCGTGGGACGCAAGGGCGGCGGCATGTTCCTCCAGAAGCGCTTCTCCCCGGAACGCATCACCAAGATTCAGGCGTGGTTTCGGAAGTACGGCATCTGGGCCATCCTGCTGCCGTGCATCGTCCCGCCGCCCATGCCGTTCAAGCTGTTCGTGCTCACCGCCGGCGTCCTGCGGTTCCGCTACAGCCGGTTCATCCTCGCCACGCTGATCGGCCGGCTGGTGCGCTACGGGATCTGGGGTGTGTTGGCGGTGATCTTCCGGGATTACATCATCGATTTCATGAAGTACCACCTGCTGGACCTGGGCCTGGCCATCCTGGGCGTGATCATTCTGGCCGGCGTGGTCAGCTTTCTATACGCCCGGATCCGGCGGCGTTCCCGGCCACTGGACGAGTCCGCGTCCGTGTCCCCCCCCGCCGATTGACCATCGCCGGCGCCGCCGCAGAACCGCCGGACCGCATTTTCCCGTCGGGGCATCCCGCAGCGCGCCACCGCTACCCGGTTGTCCGGACAGCGGTTAGGGTTCGATGTACTCCGCCGGCTGTTGTATAATCGGTCAGCCTGGATGGAGTGGCCATCGAGCGTCGCATGTCCGAATCACCGCGCAAGAAATTCAAAGTGCCTTGGCCCGTGCGTCTGCTGGTCTATGCCGCCCTGGTGATGGCCGCCGCCTGGTGGTTCCTCAACTCGCCTCTGCTTAAATCCGTGCTGCTCAACGCCGTCAACTCCCGCCTGGCCGAGGAGACCGACCTGCAACTGGTGGTGCGGGATTGGGATTACAACCTGTTCCGCGGCACCGTCCTAGCGCGGGACCTGGCGGTCGTCTCACCGACCGGCTCGTTCTTCTGCCGCATCCCGGAACTGCACCTGGTGCTGGACCCCGGCGACATGCTCCAGGGACGGCTCACGCCGGTGTCCATCGAGGTGATCGGCCTGGATCTGGTGCTCAACCTGCCGGCCGACGACCTGACTGTCCGGAAGCGGGAATCGGGCGGTGAGCTCGACCTGAAGTTTCAATCGATCATCCTGCGGCGATGCCGAGTCCGCTGCCGCGACCTGACGATCCCGCTGGACGGCACCGTCGGTCGATTCGACCTGCGGATCGACAAGGACCGTCGGCAGCCGGGCTACCAGGTCCGACTCGACGTGGCCGACGCCCTGTTCCGCCAGGACCGGCGGCGCCTGCCGCTGGACACGTTCGCCGTGCGGGGTACGGTGACGGCGGACGAGCTGGAGTTCAGGGAAGTCACGATCGCCTCGCCGCTGCTGGAGTGGCGCGGCGCCCTGCGGCTCAAGACCGAGGCGCCCCTGCAGCTGGCGGCGGAAGGAAAGGGCGCGATCGGGCTGGGAATCGCCCAACTGCTGGAACCCGACCTCCCGGTGGCGCTGGGCGGGCGGGTGGCGCTGGCCGGCCGGGTGGCGGTCCGTGACGGGGTGCTGGCCGACCTGACGGCTGAGCTGTCGGCTCCCGCACTGGCGGTCAACCAGGTATCGATGACGAACCTGTTTGTGCAGGTCACGATGCGCGACGGCGCGCTGGTTACGGACTCCTTCCAGCTCAGTCTGGACGGCGGTGGCGCCGTGACCGGCCAGTGGGGATACTCGCCGGAGTCCCGCGCCATCCGCTACACCGGCCGGCTGGCCAACCTTGAGTTGGGCCAGTTCCACACAGGCGGTCTCATCGGCCATCCCGTCGACGGAGTGATCGACGGTGAGCTGGAACTGAATCTGGCGGCCGGCGGTTCGCCGAAAATCCGTTGGGACGGTGTGATCGCCGGCTTGTCGGTGCAACTCCCCTCCAAGACGCACTTCTATCGGGCCGAATTCATTCAGGGACGGCTGGCCCTGGACAACAGCGAGATCCGCTTCGAACTGGACAACGCGCTCGGCGAAGGCATGCTCATCCAGGGCAAGGGCCGGGTGCGGGACGGCGAGGTGTGGGTGGATCCCATGCGGGTCTGGGTGCCGGCCGAAGAGGAGGCGCAGGGCCTGCTGGCGCGCGTCGCCCGGCTGTCGGACAAGCTGAAGGCCAAGCTCGACATGATTCAAATTTACGGCCAGACGGAGTTTGCCGGCCGTCTGCATCTCAAGGGGAGTTTCCCCGACGTCGACGGCCAGTTGTCCGTGGGCGGATTGGAGATGGCCGGCGTGCGGTGGCGGGATGTCCGCCTCCCGTTCCAACTCGATCGTAACTCCTTGCGGGTCCGGGGCGGCATGCTCGACGGGGCGAGTCAGCGCGCGGAGTTCGACATGAACCTTCGCCTGGAGCCGGACACCCATCTGGACGCCATCTCCGTCAACTGCCAGGCGTTGGACTGGCGGTCGCTGGAGCGCACCCTGGTTTTTGTCGGCCTGGAGTTTGGTGATCCCAAGCCATCCGCTTTCCTGCACGGGAACCTGACCGGTGTGCTGAACCTGACCCTGCCAGAAGGCCACCCGGGCGAGGGGAGCTGGGACATCCGCATGGGCGATGTCCGTCTCATGGACCAGCCGCTGGGCCGCATTCAGGCGGCGGGGCGGTTGGCCGGGGACACGGCGCATTTCGACCAGCTGGCGATCCACGGGCCGGCGGTGGAATTGTCCGCCGGCGGCAGCTGGAATACCGTTACGAATCAGGTGGAGGCGGCCGGGGCGCTGCGCCGCCTCGCGCTGAAGGACCTGCCCCAACTGCGCGACGCCGGTCTCGACGGCCTGCTGGCGGGAACATTCGAGCTGCGGGGCCGGCTCAGCCAGCCGGAGGTCGCCGCCACCTTCACCAGCGACCGGTTGATGTTCCAGGGCGAACCGTTCGGCGACCTGAACCTGGTGGCCCGGTACGAAGGCGACAAGGTGTATTTCTCCCTGCGCACCGAGTACCGGGAGAACAAATACCAAACTCTGGGTGTGGTCAGCCTGGGCGCGGAACCGATGCTGGACGGTCGGGTGTTTCTGGACGACGTGCAGATCCAGCCGTTCCTGCGCCAGGCGGGCGTCCCGCATGCTGACGAGACGCGGGGCACCGTCACGGGCGAAATGTTTGTGACGTATCCCTTTAAAAAGCCCGAGGAGATGGAGGTCACGGCCCGTTTCGACAAGATCGGCCTGACTTTCCGTCATCTGCAGCTGCGGAACGCCCAGCCGGTGACCCTGCAGGTGCTCGACCGAAGGCTCACGCTGCGCAACACCGAACTTCAGCTCAACGCGGCCAAGCTGGCCATCCAGGGTGAATTGTCCCTGTTCCCCTTCGACGAGCTCCGCGTGTTCGTGGGCGGCACGCTGAAAGCCGACCTGTTGCAGCCCTTCTATCCGGAGTTGTTTCCGGCCGGGACGGTCAAGCTGCAGGCGACCGTGCAGGGGAAAGTGGGCAATCCGTCGGTCTCCGGCCGGGTGGAATTCCAGGACGCCGCGCTGAAGATCCGCAAACCGGAGCTGGCTCTGTCCAAGATCAACGGCGTGCTGGAGCTGTCCCGATATTCCATCCGGACGGAGCGGATCCAGATGGACTCCACTTACGGGCCGCTGGAGATCCACGGCGAATGCCGCCTGGACCAGCTGGAACCGGTGCTCTGGAACGTGTACGCCAGCAGCGACCGGCTCAGCGTGCCGTTTCCCAAGGGGTTTCTGTCCGAGGTGAGCGGCCGGATCCATCTCCAGGGGCGACCCGGCCGATCGGTGCTGGGCGGCGACCTGTGGATCGAGCGGGCCGCCCCGTTGCAAAATGTGGACCTGGTGGGCTTCGTCCAGTTGCTGGCGGGCATGGAGTTCTCCAGCGGCGGGAACGGTCCGGAGACACTCCTTGCCGAGACCACGCTCAATGTGAATCTCAAGGGCGAACGGTCCGTCCGCATCGAAACGGACAGTCTGGATATTATCGGCAGCGTGGACTTGCAGATCAAGGGATCGCTGGATCAGCCGGTGATCCGCGGGGCCCTGGTGGTCAACAACGGCGAAATCATGTTCCGGATGAACCGTTTCACCGTGGACCGGGGCCTGATCTCGTTCATCAATCCGGCTGAGGTCGATCCGGAACTTAATCTGCAACTATCGAGCGACATCAAGGATTACCACATC
>JAAYUB010000091.1 GCA_012517875.1 Acidobacteriota bacterium
CCAATCGCCTCCGCCTGCGGGGGCTGGATGAGGACGTGATCACCGTGGCCGGCTTCGACCGGGACGACCTGGCCGTCCTCGACGTCACCGACCCGGCCGCCCCGCGGCTCCAGCCGGCGACCGTCGACTTCGCCGCCGGCTCCTGGCGTGTGTCCTTCCGCTCCGAGCGCGGCCGCGACTACTTCGCCGTGGCCTGGAGCGCCGCCACCCCGCTGGCCAAGGCCACCGCCGACCGGCCCTCCGACTTGCGCAACGCCGCCACCGCCGCCGACTACCTCGTCATCGCCCCGCGCCAGCTCGGCACGCCGGCCAAACAGCTTGCCGCCTACCGCGCCACACAAGGGTATCGCACCCTTGTCGTGGACATCGAAAACATCTACGACGAGTTCAACCACGGCCGCCCCTCCCCTCACGCCGTCAGTAACTTCCTGAGCTACGCCGCCACCGCCTGGGCCGTGCCTCCCCGCTTCGTCGTTCTGGCCGGCCGCGGCACCTTTGACTACCGCGATCTCAAGGGGTACGGCGACAACCTGCTGCCTCCCATCTACACCGGCACTCCCCACGGCCTGGCCGCCGCCGACATGCGCTACGGCTGCATCGCCGGCGACGACAACGTGCCCGACCTGGCCATCGGCCGCCTGCCGGCGGCCACCGCCGCCGAGCTCCAGGCCATGGTGGACAAAATCATCGCCTACGAAGCGCAGCCCGCCGGCGACTGGAGCCGCCGCGCGCTCGTCGTCGCCGACGATCCCGATCCCGCCGGCGACTTCCCCGCCGACAGCGAGGACATCGCCGCCGGGCTCCCCCTCGATCTGGCTGTGGAGCGCATCTACCTCTCCGAGCAGACGCCGGCCGACGCCCGTGCCGCCCTCGTTGACGGCATCACTGCGGGAGCCGGCCTGGTCAACTACCTCGGCCACGGCGGCGTCGACCGCCTCGCCGCCGAAGGCCTGCTCCGCATCACCGACATCCCGGGGCTCGCCAACGGCGCCCGCCTGCCGCTGCTGCTGGCGTTCACTTGCGCCGTGGGCGAATGCACCATCCCCGGCTACCCGGGCCTGGGCGAGGCGCTGCTGACCCAACCCGACGGCGGCGCCATCGCCGTCTACGCCCCCGCCGGATTGTCGGACAACGCCGCCGCCGCCGCGCTCAACGCCGCGCTGGCTGCGGAGCTCGGCCGCGGCCACGCCACGCTGGGCGACGCCATCCGCGCCGCCCTGGCCGCCTGGACGCCGGCCGATCCAACGGCCGCCTACCACCGCGATCTCTACATCCTGCTGGGCGACCCCGCCCTGCTGATCAAGAGGTGAGCGGTGAACCGACCGAACCCGGCCCCGTCACCGGACTGGGCCGCCGTCTATAATAAGAAGGAGGAGCTCGTGAGCCGCGCCATCGCCGGCGAGACGCTGGTGGTGCCCGTGAGCGGGCGGCTGGCGGACCTGCAGCGGATCTTCGCCCTCGAAGGGGTGGCCGGGTTCATCTGGGAGCGCCTCGACGGCGAGCGGCCGCTGGGCCGGATCCGCGACGAGCTGCTGGAGCGGTTCGCCGTGACCCGCGACGAGGCGGAACGGGATCTGGGCGAGTTCATCGCCGAACTGAGCGCCGCCGGGCTTATCGCGCGAACATGAGTGTGGAGAGTTCGTGATGTCGGTCTGTCCGTCCAACCAGGAGTACCTGCAGCGTTTCAGCGCCGCCGCCCGGTCGGCGCGGGTGCCGCTGTCGGGGAGCCTGGAGCTGACGGCCCGGTGCAACCTGCGCTGCGTGCACTGCTACCTGGGTGGCGCGGTCAGGCGCAGCCGCTCCCGATCCGAATTGGGCACCGCCCAGTGGCTGGACATCCTGGACCAGGTGGCCGCCGCGGGCTGCCTGGATCTGCTCCTGACCGGCGGCGAACCGCTGCTGCGCAAGGATTTCGACCTCATCTACAGTCACGCCAAGGGGCTGGGGATGCTGGTCACCGTGTTCACCAACGGCACCCGGCTGTCCCGGCGGGTGGTGCAGCTGTTCCGGGAGCTGCCACCGCGGCTGGTGGAGGTGTCGCTCTACGGCGCCACCGTTGCCACCACCGAGCGGATCACCGGCTCGGCCACTGCGCACACCCGCGCCCGCCGCGGCGTGGAGCGCCTGCGCGCCGCCGGCATCCAGACGGCCCTCAAGACCGTGCTCCTGCGCGAGAACGCCGCGGAGCTGGGCGCTCTGGAGGCCTACGCCAGGGAGCTGGGGGTGCCGTTCCGCCTGGACGCGGCCATCAACCCCCGCC
>JAAYUB010000092.1 GCA_012517875.1 Acidobacteriota bacterium
CCCGAATGCTCCAGGTTTTCAGCGTGCACCTTTTTAGCAAAGTTCTTGTACATGAGTTGTTTGCAAATGATAACGAAAATGACAACCTGTTACAATCGCCTAACCCACAGAAATCATTCAAGTTTTAACCGGACAGCAGTGATGCATATTATTCAAAAAGTTACAAAACCCATGCGGTTGTCTGAACATTGTCACGATCGTCATGTCCATATGTCAAAAAACACTCCCGCGGTGCGCATTGTGACAATTCCGATGGAACCTGCAATTGAGGAATCCGCCCGGATCACATCACAGCCTGCCCGTTCATCCCCGATCATTTTCACCTCGCGGCTTCCGGCCGTGACATCGGGTGAGCCGATGGATCGTGGCTCCACGCGGCCGGGCCGCGCCAGCAGCCGCGGCATGTAGCCCGGGCCGAAAGGCCCGGGTGGCCGGGATAATTTCGGGACGGGAAAGCCGCGCATGCGGCGGCGGAATCCGGGCGCCGGGCTCGGGTTGGGGCATTGATCAACCGCCAGTTGCGGCTTACCCCGGCTGTGACTTACCCCGCTCCTGCGGAGCTGGCTGCCCTCTCGCACCCTTCGCTTCCCCGGACCTTTCGGTCCGGGCTGCACTCCGCCGCCGCTCGCGCGGCGGGATCCATGCGACGGATCACGTGGGGGAGGGCGGGGGCACCGGAGGCGCATTGCGCAGTAGCCTGAACGGACGGCAGGATGTTCCGTACCGTGCCGGTGGGAGTATCGCTACACATCCACGCTGGTAAGCACCGCTGTTTGGAGTGCGCAGACACGTCTGCGCTTTGGATTCCCGCGAAGCGGGCGCTAAGCCCTGGGGAAAAGGAGAAGAAGGGATTTGGTCAAACGGGACCACCTCCACTCCGTGATCCTGTCGGGCGCATCCCGCGCCATCCAAAGCGGCGTCATGCCGCCGCACTCCAGACCATCCTGCCGTCGCACATCCACTTTCGGAAGCATCGCTGTTTGGAGTGCGCAGACACGTCTGCGCTTTGGATTCCCGCAACCCACAGGTGATGAGACCTGATCCGCCCCGCGTCGAGAACCGCACCCGGCACTCACCGCGGGCAGTCGCGGGTCATGATAACGCGGCGGCGGCCCTCGCGCGCCGCTCTCTCATCCAGTTGCCGGCTCAACACCGGCAGGGCGGACGGCCGGAAGCCCATCTTGCGGTACAGCTCGACGGCCGGCCGGTTTTCCTCGAACACCAGCAGGTGCACCCGTTCGCCGCCATGCGCCCCGGCCTGATCGAGAGCCAGACGGACCAGGTCCTTGCCGATCCCCGCGCCGCGGAAGACGGGCCGGACGAACATGCTGAAGATCCACCAGTCGGGGTAGGTGGCCTGGTCGGCGGGCCGGATCAGCATGGCCGCTCCGGCCATGCGCCGGCCCGCCTGGGCGACAAGCACCAGCCGGCGCCCCGCCGTGTCGGGGCCGGACGACTCGGTCGAGCGATCATTCTCAGCGAATGGGTGATCATCCTGGGCGGACGGGTGATCATCCTGAGTGAAGATGGAGTGGCCATAGATTCTGGCCAGATCGCCGACATCCGCCATGGTCGCCAGACGGCAGCGGATGCTCCCGCCCAGGATGCTTCCGGCCAGGCGTCGGTAGAAGCGCAGCCGCTGCACACGGCCCACAGCGGATCGGGCAACGGCCCGCGCCGCGCGCCCCCACCAGGCATAATCAAGATACGCCGTGCGGATCCCCCGGCGGGCCATCCCCCCCAGCAGCGGCCGGTGAAGGCCGATCGCCCGACCGCCCCGCTGAATCCGAACCACCCGGCCCAGCACCCGCTCCGCCGGCACCGCTTCTCTCGCGCCGGGCGCCGCGTCGCCGCGGATGGTCAGAACGACGGAGCCGGAGCGATCGGCGCGCACCGCCACGCGGTGGACTACCGGCTGATCGTGGTCGTTCCTGTACAATACGATGTCACCCACGTGCGCGTCCGCCCCCCGCACCGGCTCCAGGGTCAGGACGTCCCCGTCCCGGACCGCCGGCGCCATGCTGTGGCCGTGGGCTTCGAATTGGAATAACCCGCCGCCGGCCAGAATGTCGGCCGCCAGCCGCTCAAATGTGAAGCGGTTCAGTCTCACCTGCGGCATCGGATGACGTCCACCATTCACCGGTCCGGCAACTGATCCGGTCACTCGTTATCGGCGGGGCGAGCAGCCAGGAGCTGCAGCAGCGACTCGACGCGGGGCTGGATCGCCGGGAAGTCGGCCAGCCGCCGCGACGGATCCTTGTGGATCACTTCCATGACGAACGCCGACACCGCCTCGGGCACCGTGGCCCGCACCTCGCGGGGCGGCCGCGTCTCGCCGTAGAGGATGGCGTAGATCAGCTCCACCGACCCCTCGCCGCGGTACGGCTTGGCGCCCGTGAGCATCTCGTAGAGCACGACGCCCAGCGCGTAGTAGTCCATGCCGCAACCGGCCTTCACCTTGCCGCTCAGGTACTCAGGCGGCAGGTAGTAGAGCGTCCCCTCGAACGTGCCCGTCTGGGTCATGGACTGGGCGTCCAGGATCTTGGCCACCCCGAAATCGAGGATCTTGATGGACCGAGCCAGGTCCTGCAGCCGCAGGGTGCGGCCGCTCCGGCCCGTGCCCGGTAGGGAGTCCAGCAGCATGATGTTTTCCGGCTTGATGTCCCGGTGGATGATCCCCGCCGCGTGCAGGTCCCGGACGATCCCCGCCAGCGCCAGGAACACGGCCAGCGCGTCCCCCACCGTGAGCCGGCCGTCGGTCATCAGGGCGCGCAGGGTGACGCCGCGGCAGAACTCCATGGCATAGTAGCACTGGCCGGCGTGCTCGCCGCGGTCGTACACCTTGACGATGTTCGGGTGATCGATGCGCTCGCAGATGAGCCCCTCCTGGATGAACCGGCGGCGGCCCGTCTCGTCCATGGCGTTTTCGTGCAGCACCTTGAGCGCCACCACCCGGTCGTCCACGAGGTCGCGGGCGCGGTACACCGTGCCCAGGCCGCCGCGGCCCAGCGTCTCCAGGATGCGGTAGTGGCCCACGAAGTGGCTGCGGCGCCAGTAGTGGAAGTACGTCACCAGTTTTCGGCCCACCCGGTAGATGACCACCGACAGCACGAAGAAGAGCGCCCCAAGCAGCGCCTGGAACCACCACCGCTGCCAGAGCGGTGGCTGGATGCGGACCGCCACGGCGACGCCCCGCTCGTTCCAGACGCCGTCGTTGTTGGAGCCGCGCACCCGAAACGTGTAGTCGCCGCCGGGCAGGTTCGTGTAGCTGGCGTAACGGCGGGCGCCGCAACGGACCCACTCCCGGTCGAAGCCGTCGAGCTTGTAGGCGTAGCGGTTCTTGTCGGGGCTGTGGAAGTCCAGCGCGGCGAACTCGAAGGCGAAGAAGTTGTCGCGGTGCGATAGCTCGAGCGCGGCGCCCGTGGCCGCCAGGTCCGCGGCCACGAGCTGGTCGAACTTGCGGAAGGCGGTGACCACGACGGGGGGCACGAACGGGTTGTCCCGCACCGCACCGGGATGGAAGACGGCGAAGCCGTCGATGGTGCCGAAGCACATCTCGCCGGCGGCGGTGCGGTAGTAAGCGCCGGCGTTGAACTCGTTGCTCGGCAGGCCGTCGCTCGCGTCGTAATTCCGGAAGCTGCCGACGGCGGGATCGAACCGCGACAGGCCCCGGTTGGTGCTCAGCCACAGGGCGCCGCGGTCGTCCTCGAGGATGCCGTAGACGAGGTTATTGGGCAGGCCGTCGCGCTCCGTGTAGTGGCGGCTCCGCCCCGTGGCCGGATCAAACCGGTTCAGCCCGCCGCCCCCCGTGCCCAGCCACAGGATGCCCTGCCGGTCTTCGTGGATGCAGAACACCCGCGGGTGGCTCAGGGAGTCGGGGCGGTCCGGGTCGCTGGTGAAGCGGACAAAGGCGCCGCGCGCCGCGTCGAACCGGCACAGGCCGTTGTCGGTGCCCAGCCACATCGTGCCGGCGCGGTCGCAGAAGATGTCGCGGACCGTTCCGGCGGCGATGCTGTCCGGATCGGCCGGGTTGTGCGCGTGGCGCGTGAAGCGCCCCGTCGCCGGATCGAAGCGGTGGACGCCGGCACTCACCGTGCCCACCCAGAGGTACCCCTGCGGGTCGAAGCCGAGACAGCGGACGATGTTTTCCCCGAGGCTCGCCGGATCGCCCGGCTGGTGGCGCCAGGTGTGGAACCGGCCGCTCGTCGGATCCAGGCAGGACAGGCCGCCTTCGGCGGTGCCGATCCAGAGACGCCCGTCGGGACCTCGCGCCAGGCAGCGGATGCGGCCGTCGGGCAGCGCGTCGGCGCGGTCCGGGTCGGGCCGGTGGTGGGTGATGCGCCCCGTGCGCCGGTCCAAGCGGTCCAGGCCGCCGCCGTACGTCCCCACCCAGAGCGCGCCATCGGCGTCCTCGGCGAAGGCGAAGATCACCGCGGCCGCGAGCGACCCCGGATCGTTGGGCGACCGCGTGTAGGCGGTGAACTTCTCCCGCTTTCGGAACTTGTTGACGCCGCCGCCCAGCGTGCCCGCCCACAGCAGGCCGGAACGGTCCTGGTGGACGGCCAGCACCTCGTTGTTGGCCAGGCTCTGGCTGTCGGCCGGGTCGTGGCGGAAATGGCGGAAGGCGCCGCGCGCCGCATCCATCAGGTCCAGCCCGTCGGCGGTGCCCAGCCACAGGTCGCCGTCGGCATCGCGCAGGATGGCTCGCACCGTGTCGGAACCGAGGCTGGCCGGATCATCCGGCCGGTGGCGGTAGCGGATGACCCGGCCGGTGGCCGTGTCCAGCCGGCCCAGGCCGCCGCCGTCGGTGCCGAGCCACAGCGCGCCCGCGTGGTCGAGGCAGAGCGCCAGCACCTGGGCGGCGCCGGCGTCCACCGTCTCGCCCGGCCGGGGGAAAACTTGCTGGAACCGCCCGGTGGACGGGTCCAGCCGGCTCACGCCGCCGCCGGCCGTGCCCACCCAGAGGCTGCCGTCGAGGTCGTCGGCCAGCGCCGTGACCCGATCATGAGGCAAGCTGTGGGGCCGGTCCGGCTGCGTCCGGTACCGTCGCCACCGCCCGGTGGCGGCGTCGAACCGGTTGAGCCCCCGCGCCGTGCCCACCCACAGTGTGCCGTGCCGGTCCGCCAGGATCGCGGTGACGTTGTCGTCGCTCAGGCTCGCCGGGTCGGCCGGATCGTGCCGGAACACCGTGAAGCGCCCCGCGCGGCGGTCGAAGCGGTTCAGCCCGCCGCCGTAGGTGCCCACCCACAGGACGCCCGCGCCGTCCACGGCCACGACGTTGATGTAGGTGTCGGACAGCCACGCCGCGTCCAGCGGCCGGGGTTTGTAGACGGTGAAGGCGTAGCCGTCGTAGCGGTTGAGTCCGTCTTCGGTGGCGAACCACATGAAGCCCAGCGGGTCCTGGGCGATGGACTGGACGCTGCTCTGGGACAGGCCCTGCTCGATGGACAGGCGCTGGAAGCGCAGGCGGGCGGGAGCCTGCCCATCGGACTGCCCGGCGGCCAGACCGGCGGCCGCAGCAACGCCCAATGCCAGTCCAGCGGAGCGGATCAACCGGCGGCAGACGAAGCCGATCGCCGCCGCGCGCCCGCTGTCCCCATGTCGCCCGCTATTCGTGTCAACCATTGGCGCGCCCTGTCTCCGGATGTGCCGTGCGCTGATGGGCATCTTATTGCGATCCGTCGCCCGGGTCAAGGATCTGCCAGTGTAACGGCACTTCTCTTTTGGCATGCCCTCACCAGCCAAATCCAACAGGCATCGCCTGCCTGAACACGGGGACCGAGGCGTGCGTCATCACCGTCTCCGCATTCGATCAATTCGGCATCCTGCAGGACACTATGGTCCTCGACACCGCCGCCGGTGAGCGTCAGGTCTTCCTCCTCGACCAGCTCATGCCCGGGCTCACGGCCATCTTCGGCGGTTACATCCTGCTGGCGGGGCCGCCGGAATCCCAAATTGTCGTGTTCGAACTGTTCGGCGACCAGCCGCTCGAGTTCCTCAGCGCGGTCTCGGCGGTCCCCCTGGAATGACGTGCACAGAACGGGCAACAAACTGCGCCATGGGCCCGATAAGTAGTATCATGATGGCGTACACACCATCGGCATTCACCATCAGGAGGGGACCGCCATGACCTCAATCGGCAGAACCGATGCCCTCGGCGCCGGCTTGCCCGAGATGGAGCCGGACGCCCTCGCTCCCCGGGACGCCGCCCCGACGCTCCCTGACGGCGCGGCGCCTCTTGCCGTCGGGACGTTCGCCGACCAGCTCGTCACCGGCAGCCCGACCGTGCCTACGGCCGAATCGCTCCTGGGAGCCGAGTCGTCCGCCGCCGCGCCGGACGCCGGCCGCGGGGAGCCGGGACTGGCCGAGTTCCAGAATTTGCTCACCGAGTCCCTGAGCCTGGAGAAGGAAGCGCTCGACGCCGAAGTGGCCATGGCGCGGCTGGTCGGCGGCAAGACGTCGGCCCTCATGGGCGCCCCGACGGTGCGCCAGTCCGAGGAGCTCATCGAGAAGATGCATTCTCAGGCCGAGAGCTTCCTGAGCAAGGCGTTTGCCTTGGCCGACGATCTGGTGCGCCGCGCCGAAGGCGACGCCGCCTCCATCGAGTCTCTCGGCCTGGCCCAGGCCGAAGAGATCCTGCAGGGACTGGACGGGCAGATCGAGCAGTTGCGCAGCCAGGCGGAAGCCGAGGCGACGGGCAAGGAGGGCGATGACGCCAACGCCTTCTGGGCCCAGTTGGACCTGCGTATCACCCAGCTGCGCACCGAGGTGCAGGGCCGCGCCGAGGACACCCGGACCACCGCCCGCCTCAGCGCCCGCAAGATCCGCGACGATGCGTTCGGCCAGGCCTACCAGATCCGCCAGTCGGCCATCGACCGGTCCGACGCGTTGCACCGCACGGCGTTCCGGCAGGCCCACGCCGTCCGGAGCAGTCGCCTGACGGCCGAAGAAAACCGCACGGACCAGACCGATGACCGGAAACTGGCCGATCGGGCGGACGCGTTGCGGCAGGCGGAGCTCGATGTGACCCGGCGCCTCGACAGCCTGCGGCAGACGCTGGCGGCGGAATTCCAGAGCCGGCGGGCCGGGGGCTGATGGCGGCATCCGGACGCAAGTCACCGGGAGCAGCCGCTTCATTCCCATCGGATTCCCGTCACGGATGACCGCGGGCGGTGTCGTGCGCCCGGCCGGTTTTCTTGAAACCTGGCCGGAACGGCTGCGTACTACTTTGTGTTTCATCCCATGGGGAGGCGCATCCACCGTTGAAGACGATTCGCATTCAGGAGTCCGGACACCGCCGCCCGGGCGGCCGGAGACGCGCCGCGCGCCACGCGGCCATTCTGCTGGCGCTGGCGCTGGCGGTTGCGGCCGGGGCCGCACCCGCCCGCCGGACCTGCGTCGTCGCGTCGCGCGACTTCGTCAAGCCCCTCACCTTCACCGGTGAGCTGGAGACAAGCCAGGCCATCACCGTCCATGCCCCGGCCAGCCGGATCTGGGGGATGACCATCTCCTTCATCGTCCCCGACGGCGCGTCCGTCCGCCGGGGCGACGTGCTCGTCCGGTTCGACACGTCGAGCCTGGAGCTGGACCGGCTGGACCTGGAAAAGAAGCGCGAGGAGGCGCGGGTCCAGGTGGCCCAGAAAGAGGCGGACCTGGAAAGCCGCCGCCAGGACCTGCTGCTGGAACAGGCCGCGGCGGTGAAGAACGTCAAGGTGGCCGAGCTCTATGCCCGCCTCGATTCCGACCTGCTGCCCCGGGCTGACTACGAGACCTACCAGTACAACCTCGAGAAGGCCCGGCTGGCACTGGCCAAAGTGGAGGAACGGCTGGGCAACCTGGCCCGGACGTCCGCCGCGGAACTCGCGGTGGTCAGGCTGCAGTTCGACCAGGCGGACATCGAACTGCGCAAGATCCAGGCCGAAATCGACGCTATGACCATCACCGCCCCCGTCGACGGACTGGTGCAGGTGGCGGACAACTGGGAGAGCAGCCGCAAGTACCAAGTGGGCGACAAGATCTTCGAAGGCTCCGCGGCCCTGCAATTGCCCGACCTCGACACGCTCCAGGTGGATGCCCGCGTGTACGACACCGACCTCCTCCAACTGGCCCTCGGCCTGCCCGCTGAGATCGTGCTCGACGCCATCCCGGACCGGACCTTCCGCGGCCGGGTGGCCCAGCTCAGCGACGCGGCCAGCACCCGGAACTTCCGGTCCCAACTGCGGTCGTTCCGGATGAAGATCGCCCTGGAACGGCCCGACCCGGCCGTGATGAAACCGGGCATGACCGCCCGAATCCGGGTGCCCGTGACCCGGGCCGGGGCGCTGGTGGTGCCGCGCGCAGCCGTCCACATCGACAGCCGCGGCGAGGCGTTTCTCCGGCGACCGGGCGATCCGCCGCGCCGTGTCCCCATCGAGGTGCTGGACGCCAACGCCACCGAAGCGGCCGTCCGGGGCGACATCCGCGCCGGAGAGGAGGTGCTGCCGGCGGCCGACGCCGCCGGCGCGTCGGCCGACGCCGCCGTCGAGTGGCTGAGCGTGAAGCGGGATGACTTCGCCTTCACCGTCGCCGGCTCGGGCCAGGTCGTCGCGGAGAAGGCCGTGGACATCGGTCCGCCCGCCCTGCCCCGCGTGCGGCGCTTCAAGATCATCCGGCTGGCTGAGGAGGGCATCCAGGTCCGGCCGGGCGATTTCCTCGTCCAGTTCGATCCGTCGGAGATCTTCCGCTACCTGCGCGACGAGACCGCCGAGCTGGACAAGGCCCGGCAGGAGATCCTGCGCACCGGCTCCACCCGCGAGTCCGCGGTCAAGGACCTGGAGCTGGAACTGGAAGAGGCCAAGACCCAGGAGGTGCGCGCCCAGAGCAAGCTCCTCGACGTGCGCGAATTCGAGTCCTCCATCAAGGTCCAGGAGGCCGAGTACGAGCTGGAACTGGCCAAGGCCCGCACCGCCATGCTGGGCAAGAAGCTGGCGGCGGTGCAGGAGAACGCCCGGCTGGAGCTGGGCCTCCTGCAGGACAAGCAGCGCTTCCACCAGGAGCGCGTCCAGAGTTACCAGGCCGCCCTGGCCGCCCTGGAGGTCACCGCCCCCATCGGCGGCGTGGTCATCCACAAGACCGACTGGAACAATGAGAAAAAGCAGGTGGGCAGCGACGTGTTCATGATGGACACGATCATCTCGCTGCCCGACCTCTCCACCCTGGTGGTCCGCGGGCAGGTCGCCGAAGTGGACTCCAACAAGATCCGCATCGGCCTGCCGGTGGCGGTCTCCTTTGACGGCATCCCGGAGAAGGTGTTCCGCGGTCGGATCACGCAGATCGCCGACTCGTTGACCGCCGGCCCCCCGGATCGGCCCATCAAGTCCCTCGGTTTCACGGTCAAGCTGGAGACGGTCGATCCCCAGCGGATGCGCCCCGGCATGGCCGCCCGCCTCGAGGTGGAGATCGACCACTTCCAGAACGTGCTCGCGGTGCCGCTGGCCGCCATCGAAACCGCCGGCGGCCGTTCCTACCTGTGGGTGGAGCGCAACGGCCGGCCCCAGCGGCGCGAGGTGACGGTGGGCCGGAACAACGGGCTCATGGCCATCGTCTCCCGCGGCCTCCAGGCGGGCGAGCGGGTGGCCAGCCGGCCCGTGGAATCGTCCGCCGCGGCCGCCAACGGCGGCCGCGCGGAGGGGAGGGTCGCCCATTGACCAAGAAGCTGCTCATCACCGCCGCTGTGCTGGCCGCCCTGGCGGCCGCCGGCTACTTGTTCGGCGGACCGGTCAGCCGCCGGATCTCCGCGTGGCTGCATCCGGCGGACGACGACCCGGTGCCCACCCTGAGTCTCCAGCCACGCGAATACCGCGTCGTGGTGCCAGCCCAGGGGACGCTCACGGGACTGGATACCGTCCCCATCAACACTCCCAGCCCCCGCAGCCGTTCCCGCTGGTCTCTCAAGATCGCCTGGCTCGTCCCCGAGGGAACCCTGCTCCCCGCCGGCGGCACCCTGGTGCGCTTTGACCGGAGCGAGGCGGCCCTGGCACTGGAGCAGAACCGGAACACCGTCGCCGGCTACGACCACCGCCTCGACAAGAACAGCCAGGACGCCCGCACCGACACCCGGCTGGTGGAACTGGACCAAACCGGCGCCGACCAGGAGTACGCGTTTGCTCAGCGGCAGATCCGCAAGGACGAGGACATCTTTTCGCGCTGGGAGATCCAGGAGTCCATCATGAACGCCGCCCTGGCCCAGTACCGCAAGGGCGTGCTCGCCCGCAAGGGGGAGCTGCGCGGCACGCTGAACCAGGCCGACCAAAAAATTCTGGGGATTGAGCGCGACCGGGCACAGGCCGAGGTCCAGTCCGCTGAAGAGATTCTCTCGTCGCTGGAAATCCGGGCCCCGGTGCCCGGCGTGGTCATCTACCGCGAGAGCTGGTTCCACCGTCTGGAAGTGGGCGGCGAGGTCTGGCCGGGACAACCGCTCATAGACATCGCCAGCCTCAGTTCGTTCAAGGGCAAGATCCAGGTGGCCGAGGCCAGCATCGCCGGCGTCAAGGAGGGCGCGCCGGTCGGCGTCCGGATCGCCTCGCTGCCCGACCAGGCCTTCACCGGCCGGGTGGTCAAGGTGGCCCGGGTGGCCGAGCAGATCGTCGACGAGGATCCCCGCAAGTACTTCGAGTGCGAGATCGCCCTCGACGTGCCGGCCGACGTGCTCCCCCGCCTCAAGCCCGGCCTGCGCCTGACGGCGGAGATCGAGACGGCCCGCCAGGCAGGCGCTTTCGTGGTGCCCAAGTGCGCAGTGATCAAAAAGGACAACCGCTTTCTCGTGTATGTCCGCGATGCGCGCAACGGCTACCGCGAGCGCCTCGTGACCATCGTCGACAGCGACCACGGCTTCTTCGTCCTCGACGGCGTCCGGGACGGCGACGTGATCGCCCTGCGCCATCCGTACGAAAAGCAACAGCTCCACCTGCCGGACTTCAACGCCGCCACCACCATGACCACCGGGCGGCGCTTCATCGTCATCGGCTAGGCGGCAGCCCGCAGGGAGTCAACCGAATGCTCATCAGCGAATCGTTTAAAGTCGCCTTCGAGAACCTGTTCCGGCACAAGCTGCGCACCACGCTCACCATGCTGGGGATCATCTTCGGCGTGGCGGCCGTGCTCTCCATGCTGGCCATCGGCGCCGGCGCCGAGCAGGAGTCGTTGACCCTGATCCGCAACATGGGCCTGCGCAACATCATGGTCAAGGCCAAGGAGTTCGCCCCCAACGAGCAGAAGATCATCCGCCAGGATTCGCCCGGCCTGAGCCGCCGCGACGTGGCGGCGCTCCGCCAGGCCCTGCCCGACGGCTCGCTTGCGGTGGGCAAGAAAGTTGTGAAGACCTACCAGATCTTCTCGCGCCTCGGCAAGAGCGACTCCCGCGTGCTGGCGGTGAACGCCCTCTACCCCCAGGCGATGGGCCTGCAGCTCCTGGCCGGCACCTTCTTCCTCCCGGTGGACGAGGCCAAGGCCAACCCGGTCTGCGTGCTGGGAACCACCGCGCGGCGCAAGCTGTTCGGCGTCAACGATCCCGTCGGCGAACCGGTCAAGATCAACGAGGAGTGGTTCACCGTGGTCGGTGTGCTGGCGGACCAGTACCTGCAGAAGGACGAGTTCGAGGGGGTGAAGCTGGAGAACCCCAGCAACGACATCTACGTCCCGCTGGCCGCCTACACGGCCAAGTTCGAACCCGATCCCGTGGCCAACGAACTCGACGAGATCGTCATCCAGATCCCCGAGGGGGCCGACCTGGCCGTCCAGGCGGCGCTGGTCTCCTCGATGGTGGGCAGCATGCACCGGCAGATCGACGACTTCAATCTCGTGGTGCCGGAGAAGCTCCTGGCCCAGAACCGCCAGACGCAGCAGATCTTCAACGTGGTGATGGGCGCCATCGCCTCCATCTCGCTGCTCGTGGGCGGCATCGGCATCATGAACATCATGCTTGCCTCGGTGCTGGAGCGCACCAACGAGATCGGGCTGCGCCGGGCGCTGGGCGCGCGCCGCCGCGACATCAGCCGCCAGTTCGTCCTCGAGTCTGTGGGCCTGAGCGCCGGAGGGTCGCTGTTGGGCATCGCGCTGGGGTTCGGCATCGCGCAAATCGTGTCGGTTTACTCCGGCTGGGCCACCGTGGTCACGGTGTGGTCCGTCCTGCTGGGTGTGGGCGTCTCGTGCACCGTCGGGCTGGTGTTCGGAATCTATCCGGCCCAGCGGGCGGCCCGGATCTCCCCCATCGAGGCTCTGCGCCACGAATAGTAAACAGTGAGTAGTGAACAGTTAACGGTGAGAACGGAAGGCATCATCGGCCCCCGCCTATCTCACCGTTCACCGATTACTGTTTACTTTTCGAAGGCGACTTTCAGGGCCTCGTAGTTGGCCCTCAGGAACAGCTCCAGATCGGCTTCGGTGTGCACCGCTGAAACAAAGCACGCCTCGAATTGAGACGGCGCCAGATAGATCCCCCGTCGGAGCATCTCCCAGAAGTAGCGGCCATATCGCTGCGTGTCCGACCGGGCTGCCGAGGCAAAGTCCCGCACCGCGCCGTCGGTGAAGAACAGCGTGGCCATGGAGCCCGCCGTGTTCAGGGTCAGGCGGAGGTTCAGCCGCTCCAGGTCGCGGCGGATCCCGTCGGCCAGGTGGTCGCCCAGCCGCGCCAGCCGCGCGTACAGGCCCTCGTCCCGTTCCATCTGCTCCAGCGCCTCCAGAGTGGCCAGGCCGGCGGTCACCGCCAGCGGATTGCCGGAGAGCGTTCCCGCCTGATAAACGGGGCCCTCGGGGGCGACGTGGGCCATGACGTCCGACCGGCCGCCGTAGGCGCCCACCGGCAGGCCGCCGCCAATGATCTTGCCGAGCGTGGTCAAGTCCGGCGTCACGCCGTAGTGGGCCTGCGCGCCGCCCAGCCCCAGCCGGAAGCCGGTGATCACCTCGTCGAACACCAGCAGGATGCCGTGCGCGGCGGTGATCTCGCGCAGGAAGGGGAGGAAGCCGTCCGCCGGAGGCACCACGCCCATGTTCGCCGCCACCGGCTCCACGATGACGCACGCCAGGTCCGCCGCCTCGCGCCGGACCATGTCGGCCACCGCCGCCGCGTCGTTGTACGGAACGGTCAGGGTGAGCCCCGACACCTCCGCGGGAATCCCCGGGCAGCCCGGGATGCCCAGCGTGGCGACGCCGGAGCCCGCCTTCACCAGGAAGGCGTCGGCGTGACCGTGGTAGCAACCCTCGAACTTGAGGATCTTACGGCGGCCGGTGAATCCGCGCGCCAGCCGGATGGCGCTCATGGTGGCCTCGGTGCCCGAACTCACGAGCCGGATCTTTTCCACCGACGGCACCAGCCGACAGATGGCCTGGGCCAGCGCCAGCTCCACCGCCACCGGCGCACCGAACGAGGTGCCCTTGCCGAGCGCCTCCTCCAGCCGCCGGATCACCGGCGGGTACGCGTGTCCGAGGATCAGCGGTCCCCACGACGCCACGAAGTCGAGATACTCGTTGCCGTCGACGTCCCAGAGCCGGGCCCCGGCGCCCCGCTCGATGAAGGGCGGAGTCCCGCCCACCGATCCGAAGGCGCGCACCGGCGAATTAACCCCGCCGGGGATGCACCGGAGGGCTTCGGCGAAGAGGGCGCGGCTGCGTGTCTGGTCCATGACCGCCTCCTCAGCGGATCAGTCCGCGGGAAACCAGATCCTTGGCGAAGTAGGTCAGGATCAGGTCGGCGCCGGCGCGCTTGATGGCGGTGAGCACTTCCAGCGCGATCCGATCGTGGTCCAGCCAGCCTTGGTGGGCGGCCGCCTTGATCATGGAGTACTCGCCGCTCACGTTGTAGGCGGCCAGGGGCAAGTCAAACTCGTCGCGTACGGCCCGGATGACGTCCAGATAGGCCAGGGCGGGCTTCACCATGACGATATCGGCGCCCTCGGCGACGTCTTCGGCCACCTCGCGCACCGCCTCGCGGCCGTTGGGCGGATCCATCTGATAGGAGCGCCGGTCGCCGAACTGGGGCGCCGACTCGGCCGCCTCGCGGAACGGCCCGTAGAAGCCCGAGGCGAACTTGGCCGAGTAGGCCATGATCGGGAGATGGGTGAAGCCGTTGGCGTCCAGGGTGCGACGGATGACCAGCACCCGGCCGTCCATCATGTCGGACGGGGCCACCATGTCGGCGCCCGCCCGGGCGTGGGCCAGCGCCTGGTGGGCCAGGTTCTCGACGGTGGGGTCGTTGGCCACGTCGCCGTCACGGATCACGCCGCAGTGGCCGTGGGACGTGTACTCGCAAAAGCAGACGTCGGTGATCACCGCCAGTTCCGGCGCCTGCGCCTTCACCGCGGCGATCGCCCGCGGGATAATGCCGTCGGCGGCCCACGCGGAGGAACCGGTCTCGTCCTTCTTCTCCGGGATGCCGAACAGGATCACCGCCGGAATACCCAAGTCGCGGACGACGCGGCACTCCTCGGCCAGCACGTCCACCGACATCTGGAACACGCCCGGCATGGAGGTGATCTCCTTTTTCACGCCGCGGCCCGGCACCGCGAACAGCGGATAGATCAGGTCCTCCTTGAGCACGACGGTCTCCCGTACCATGCGTCGCAGCGTGTCGGTGCGCCGCAGGCGGCGGAATCGGAAAAATTCATAACTCATGGATGGTTGCCTCCGGAAAGATGGGCGCGGCTGGACGTCTTGCCAGCGCGGTTCGATGCAAAATAGCGCTCCAGGGATCGCAGCAGTCCGGCCGAGGTGTGCGGCTCGGCCACAACCAGCGCCACCGGCGCCAGCTTCGCCAGCGCGGCGGCGGTGACCGGTCCGATGGCCGCGGCCAGGACGCCGGGGTGGCGATGAAAATAATCGGCCCCCGCCACGACGGTAAATCCCTCGACGGCGCTGGGCGCGGCGAACAGTATTGCGTCCGCCGATTCGAGGCGGCTTCGGATGTCGGGCCCCGGCTCGGCCGGCGTGTTGGCGTACGCCGTGACCGTCCGCACGGGCCACCCGCCGGCGGCCAGCCGCTCGGCCAGCTCCTCACGCGCCCGGGACGAGCGCGGGATGAGCGCCTCGCCGGCCGGCCGGGGATAGCGCGCCAGCAGCACCCGGGCCAGCTCGGCGCCGGTGTGCCGGCGAGGCACGGCCGCGACGGCGATGCCGCGCGCCGCCAGCTCCGCCGCCGTCGCATCACCCACCGCCGCCACCCGCTTGCCGTGCCAGGCGTCCCCGCCCAGGTCGCGCGCGGCCATGCGGTCCAGCAGGTGCGTCACCGCGCTGGCCGACGGGAACACCACCCACTCGATCCGGTCCCACCGGGCCAGAGCTGCGTCCACCTCAGCCCAGGAGTCCGGCGGGCCGATGGCCACGACGGGACAGAGCACCGGCACCGCCCCCCGCGCCGCCAACTCGGTCTGCAGGGAGGCCGCCCGGGTTTCATCCCGAGTGATGACGATGGTCCGGCCCGCCAGGGGGCCACCGGCTGCAGACATATCCGCTCCTGCCCGAAGCACGCGGCGGTGGCCCGGGGCCACCGCCGGCAACCGATTGTAGCAGAAGATCGCCGGGGCGCCAATGCCGACCCGGCCTCGGCAGCTCATTTTTTGAATCAACCGCCCGCCTGTACTCGTCCAATAGGGCGGAATGGGAACGATTTCACGATTTCGTCGGGGCACGGCCAGCGAATGAGCAAAGAAAAGATCCTCGTCGCCATGAGCGGCGGCATCGACAGTTCCATGGCGGCGCACCGGCTTCTCCAGGCCGGCTACGAGGTGGTGGGCGTCACCATGCGCCTGTTCGAGGAGCCGGCCGCGGCCCCGGCCAGCGGCCAGGCGGCCTGCTGTTCCCACCGCCACTATCAGGACGCCCGCGACGTGGCCGCCGCCCTGGGCATCCGGCACTACCTGGTCAATTACCGCGACGACTTCCGCCAGCGCGTGATCACCCCGTTCGTCGAAACCTACCTCAAGGGCCTCACCCCCTCGCCCTGCATCCTGTGCAACACGCTGATCAAATTCTCCAAGCTTCGCCGCTTCGCGCACTGTCTGGGAATCCGCCGGATCGCCACCGGTCACTATGCCCGCACCCAGTTCGACGAGATCACCCGGCGCCACCTGCTGCTCCGGGGGCGGGACATGCAGAAGGACCAGTCCTATTTCCTCTTCGACCTGGACCAGGAGCAGCTCCGGGATGTGGTGTTCCCGCTGGGCGACCTGACCAAGCGGGAGATCCGCGACCAGGCCGCCGCCGCCGGCCTGCCGGTGGCCGAAAAGGCGGAGAGTCAGGAAATCTGCTTCGTGCCCGACGGCGACTACGCGGGGTTCATCAACCGCTTCGTGGACGAGGAGAAGCTGGATGCGCCCGCTCCGCCCGGCGACATCGTCCTCAAGGACGGCACGGTGGTGGGCCGCCACGAGGGGATCCACCGCTACACAGTGGGCCAGCGCCGGGGGCTGGGCATCGCCCTCGGCTACCCCACTTACGTGATCGGGCTCCGGCCCGCTCTGAACCAGGTGGTCGTGGGCCGCCTGGAGGACATCTACGCCCGTCGCTTCCGGATCACCCGCTGCAACTGGATCGCCATCCCGTCGCTGGACGAGGCCATCGATGCCACGGTGAAGATCCGGTCGCGGTTCCAGCCAGCCGCGGTGGAGATTCGGCCCTGCGGCGACAACGGCGCCGAAGTAACCTTCCGGGAGCCCCAGCCGTCCATCACGCCCGGCCAGGCCGCGGTCTTCTACTGGGACGACGTCGTGGTAGGCGGCGGCTGGATTTACCGGATCGAACCAGAATCCGCCTGAGCGGCCCCGCGGCACGCCCAATCGTTGACAAATCAATTGCCTGGCCGGGGTCCCCGTGCTATGGTAGGTCCGGCCGCGCCGCCGCAGCCGCCCGCCCGGACCGGCCAGGGGAGACCTGAGTGACCGGACAGTCCGCCGCATCCTCCGTGCTTATCGTCACCGGCGAAAACTCCGGCGAGCGCTACGCCGCCCAGGTTCTCGACGCTTTCGCCAACCTGCCGGCCGCCGCCAACGTACAATTCTTCGGCAGCGGCGGCGACGCCATGCGCCGCCGCGGCGCCGAACTGCTGGCCGATGTCGCCGACCTGGCGGCTATCGGCCCGTGGAACGCCCTGAAGCTCACGGGGCACTACCTGCGGCTGTTCCGCGACAGCCTGCGGGAGGTCCGGCGCCGCGGGACGCGCGTCGCCCTGCTGGTGGATTTCCCCGACTTCAACCTGCGGCTGGCGCCCTGGCTGAAGCGACGCGGAGTCACCGTGCTGTACTACATCTCGCCCACCGTCTGGGCCTGGCGCGCCGGGCGCATCCGCACCATCCGCCGGAGCGTGGCGCGCATGCTCTGCATCTTCCCGTTCGAGGAGGACCTCTACCGCCGGCACCGCGTGCCGGTCCGTTACGTGGGCCACCCCCTCACGGCCACTCTGAGCGAGATCGAGCCGCCGGCCGCGTTCGCCGCGCGGAACGGGCTGGGTGCAGACGACGTCCCCGTCGCCGTGCTGCCGGGCAGCCGGCGGGCGGAAATCGAGCACATCCTGCCGGTGGTCCTGCGGGCGCTGCCCGCCATCGCCGCCGCCGTGCCGGGCACCCGGTTCCTCATCCCCACCCCGTCGGCCGCGATCCGCGAGTCGGTCCAACGCCACCTGACCGCGTGCTTTGCCGGCTCGCCGGCCGGCCTTGGCCCGGGCCGGATCGTGCTGGCCGAGAGCGGCGCCCTCAGCTGCCTGGCCAACGCCCGGATGGGCATCGTCAAGTCAGGCACATCTACGCTGCAGGCCGCCTTGGCGGGAACCCCGTTCGTCATGGTCTACCGCACCACTCCCGCCATGTGGCGGCTGGGCCGGTTGATCCTGCGCAACGCGCATTTCTCCATCGTCAACCTCATCGCCGGGCGCGAGGTGGTGCCGGAACTGATGCAGGACCGGCTCAACCCGGACAACCTGGCCCGGACGTTTCTCAACATTTATCACGATCCGGGCATCTATTCCCGGATGAAGGCGGAGCTGGCCGAAATCGCCGCCGGCTTCGGCACCCACGACGCCCCCACCGAGGTGGCCGCCGAGCTGCGGCGGGCCCTCGACGGCAACCCGGCAACCCACGGAGGTACCTGATGCCCCTCAATCTATATCTGCGCCGCGCGGCGCCGCTGCTCCTCCTGGTGGCCGTCCTGGCCGCCACCGCCGCGGCCGCCACCGACCAGCCGCGATACGACACCCTCCAGACCACCCTGGTCGCGGACATCCAGCCCGCCGCCAACCGTTTGGAGGCGATCGCCGACGTGCGGATCCGGATCGTCGACCGCACCAACTACATCGCCTTCCGCCTGAACGGCAACCTCGTGGTGACGCACGTCGAAGACGACACCGGCGAACCGCTCCGGTTCATCCAGGACGACACCGAAAAGTTCGAGGTCATGATCAATCTGGTCCGGCCCCGGGCGGCCGGCACCGAAATGACCATCCACCTGGAGTACAACGGTCTGTTCAGCCGCCTGGACTTCGACTTCTTCAAACAGTTGGGCAACCCCCTGTACGCCTATATCGGCCCGGACATGGTGGAGCTGCCGGCCGCGTCCATGTGGTTCCCCCGCAACACCGACCCCATGGACCGCTCCGCTTACGAACTCCAGGTGACGCTGCCCACGGGCCTGCGCCCGTTCACCGCCGGCCTGTCCACGGAGACCATCGACACGGGCCTGACCAAAACCTACATCTTCAAGTCCGCCCAAGACATCCTGGCACCTACCCTGGTCGCCGGACGATACCAGGTGCAGGACTACACCTTCGGCGATCTGACGCTCCAGACCTGGTTCCTGACGGAATTCCCGGAGCAGGCCGGCAGCGCTCAGCGTTACGCCGAGATCGTCCGGCACCTGCGCCATCGCTGGAACTGGCGGCCGGTCCAGGAACCGTTGCGGATCGTCGAGGTGTCCGACAACTTCCAGGCGCAGTTCGGCATGCAGGACTCCGTCTTCCTCTCCACCAGGGAGTTCACCAGCAAGAATCCGGAGAATCGGCAGATCATCCGCAAGTTCGCCTACCAGAAGTGGCTGCTGCCCATGCAGGTCGCCACGCCCGAAGACATCTGGATTCTGGAGGGATTGTCCCAGTACGCCGCCGCCCTGTACTTCGAGGATGTCAAGGGCGCGGAGGCCTTCGACACCACCATGCGCCTGCTGGCGGTGGATGCCCTCAAGTACCAGGATGCCGAACCCATCGCCCGGGGCGTGCACCTGGGGGTCGGTTCGGAGAAGTACGACTCGGTGGTGGTGGCCAAGTCGGCGTGGGTGTTCCACATGCTGCGGACGCTTGTCGGCAAGGAGAAATTCGAGCCGCTGCTCGCGACCATCTGGGAGCTGGGCGCCCGCGAGCCGCTCAGCACGGCGCGCATCGCCGATATCGCCCGGCAGGTGACCGGTACCGATTACAGCTGGTTCTTCAACCAATGGATCAACACCGTGGACCTGCCGGATTTCTCCGTGGAGTACATCGTCTACCGCCTCGCCAAGGGCGGCTTCCAGACGGTGGGCAAGGTGAACCAGACCCTGACCGCGTTTCAGATTCCGCTGGAACTCAAGTTCGTCACCAAGGGCCAGGACGAGCTGAAGGTGATCGACGTCAAGGGCGAGAGCACCCGGCTCAACATTGAAACCGAGACGCGACCCATCCAGCTCGTCATCGACCCGAACTTCCGGATCCTGCGCAAGTCGGAAGAGCTGGAAATCCAGGTCCACATCGTTCGGGGCGATGAGTATTTCGAACTCGGCGATTTCCCGTCGGCCACCGACGAGTACAAGCGCGTCCTCGAACGGCAGCCCCGCAACTCGCACGCGCTCTTCAAGCTGGCCCTGGTGTTCTACGAGCAGTTCAACTACAACACCGCCCAGAACACCTTCCGCGAAGCGCTCAATGGCGACCAGCAGCCGCCCTGGGTGGTGGCCCTCTGCTACATGTACATGGGCAAGATCTTCGACGTGCTCGGACAGCGCCAGCGGGCGGTCGCCGAATACAACAAGGCCGTCAACACCAACGACGACTCCCGTGGCGCCGTCACCGAGGCCACCAAGTACCTCAGCCAGCCCTTCACCCGCGCCAAAACCTACCTGCCGGGGCAGCAGGATGCCGCCCAACCCGAGCTGAAGCAACCCGAGGAGGACAAGCCCGATGCGGACGCACCCGCAAAAGACCCCGGTCGCTAAACTTTTGCTGGCGGCTCTTCTCTGCGCGACCGGTCTGGCGGGCGCCGCCCGCGCCCAATCGGCGTTCGCCTACACCGACTCGTCCCGGGTGGTCACGCTGGAGTTCAAGAGCGACACTCTGGCCATCATCAACGTGATCAATTTCACCGACACCGCCTTCGTGCTCGAACCCCACCATCTGGTGGGCATCAAACGGAACGGCTTCACCGTCGTAGGCCAGGTGTTCACGGAAATCAAACCGGGCAACGTCGTGGTATATTCGGCGTTTCGGATGATCCCGCCGCGCGCCGCCATGGGCACCGACATCCTCGGCGCATTCCAGTTCGATCAGGACATGGTCAAGATCTATCTGAGCTGGAGCGGCCGCTTCCTGGAGCTGGAGGCGCTGAGCTCGGAGCGGTTCGAATCGCTCATGGGCCGCCTCGCCGAGTTGGACCTGACCGTGGCCAACGTCCCGAAGATGTTCCAGCAGCGCCAGATCCCCGACCTGGGCGTCTACATTCCCTACGAGGAAGGCGATGCCGTCCGGGATCTTCATGACGGCTGCCTCACCGCCGACGGCATCAACCCGCCCCGGATCATCAAGCGGCCGCAGCCCCGCCTGACTCCCGAAGCGGCCGCGGCCGGCTTCGCGGGGGTTGTCGAAGCGATCGCCCGGATGGATCCGTCGGGCAACGTATCTGAGATTCGGCTCTCGCCCGAACCGCCCCACGGCATGGCGGAGCGGATCCGCGAGACCATCCGCAATTCGTGGAAATTTCTACCCGCCACATACAACGGCGAGGTGGTCGCCACGGAGATCCGTTTCACTCTGCAATATGGAGACGTGCGTGCCCCGGAGCAAAATCCACAGCGTTGAGGCCCTGCGGTCGATCCTGGCCGGCCTCCAGGCCAGCGGCCGGCGGGTGGTGTTCACCAACGGCTGCTTTGACCTCCTGCACCCCGGCCACATCCGCTACCTGCGCGAGGCGGCCGCCCTGGGCGACGTGCTGGTGGTCGCCGTCAACAGCGACGCCTCCGTGCGCCGGCTGAAAGGCGCGTCCCGGCCCATCCAGACCGAGTCGGAGCGGGCCGAGATCCTTGCCGCCCTCGAAATGGTGGGCTACGTCACCATCTTCGACGACGACACGCCGCTGGAGGCGATCCGCGCCCTCAAGCCCGACGTGCTGGTCAAGGGCGGCGACTGGACCCCCGACCGCATCGTCGGGCGCACGGATGTGGAGGCGGGCGGCGGCACGGTCCGCTCCCTACCGTTCGCTCCGGGCTACTCCACATCCGCCCTGATCCGCCGGATCACGGGTGACGACCCAGCAGCGTCCTGATCCTGCGGCGGAGCCGGCGATGGATCCCTTAAACTATTTCCAGCAGGCAATGGCCGGCCCGCCCGGCCGCCCACGGCGGGTCTGCGGCTGCCCCGACGCGGCCCACCCCATGGTGGCTGCCGCCGTGGTGGCGGCATCCGGCCCCCCGGTGCTGCTGGTGGCGCGGGACAATGACCACGCCGAACGGCTGGCCGAGGAGCTCGCCTGGTGGCTCGGGCGGGACGGACGGTCCGCCGGCGCCGTGGCGCTGCTGCCGGCGCATGAGGCGGATCCGTACCGGGGCTTGTCTCCCCACCCGCGCATCCTGGCCCAGCGCAGTCAGGCCCTCTGGCGGCTCCTGGACCGCCCGCCCGACGCCTTGGTCACGACACCGGAGTGTCTGCTGGACCGTTACCCCCTGCCGGAGATGTTCATCGCGCGACTCCTGGAGTTGCGGCTGCAGCGCGAGATCCCGCTCCCGGAAATCCGCCGGCGCCTGCTCGACGGGGGCTACACCGCCGAGGACCCCGTCACTGAGCCCGGCGAATTCGCCATTCGCGGCGGCGTCCTGGACGTCTTCTCGCCGCAGTTGACCCACCCGATCCGAGTGGAGTTCTTCGGCGACGTCATCGAGTCGCTTCGCGCCTTCGATCCCGACAGCCAGCGTTCCATCCGGATGCTGGACGCCGTCACCATCATCCCCATGACGCCCGGCCCCGCCGGCCCTGAACACTTGGCCGCGCTGGCGGAGGCGGCGGCCCGCCGGTTCGCCGGCGAGGCGGATTCCGGGGCACTGGCCGAGATCCTTGAGCCGCTGGCGGGTGCCGTCCCTGCTCCCGGCTACGAGCACCTGGCGCCGCTGCTCGGCCCGGCTACGGCCGGCCTGTGGGATTATCTCGGCCCGAACCGTCCGGCGGTTCTTTTCGTCGACGACATCGCCGGACGGATGGCTGCCTTCCGGGACGCACAAGCCGAACGCTACCGGGAGACCGTCGCCGCCGGGCGACCCGCGTTGCCGCCGTCCGATCATTTCCATCCGGTTGAGGCGGCAGAGACGCTCATCAACCACCCGGCGTGCGTGCACGTGGAGTCCTTCCCCGCGGAGGGCGCCGCGGCCATCACCCTGCGCGTCACGCCGACCACATCGTTCCTGGGTAACTTCACCGGGCTGGCCCAGCACATCACCGGCACGCGGGAGCACATCCTGCTGGTGCTCTCCTCGCGGGGCCGTTGCGAGCGCATTCACGATCTGTGCGAGGAGTATGGCATCGCCCACCGCTGGCTGGAAGAACTGCGCTGGGCGGACCTGGACCTTTCCGCCGGCCGGCAGGTGATCATCACCCAGGGACCGCTGGAACGGGGCTTCCGCCTGCCCGACCTGTCGCTGGCGGTATTTGCCAGCGACGACATCTATCCCCGCGGCCGCCGGCGCCGAGCGGAGCTGCCGGCCCGGCGGTTCGCCTCCATCTCGGCCTTCTTCTCCGATTTTCGCGACCTGAAGCCGGGCGATTACGTCGTGCACGTGGACCACGGGATCGGCATCTTCCGGGGCCTGGAGCGGATCGCCGTCGCCGGCACGGAACAGGAGTTCGCCCATCTCGAGTACGCTGACCGCGCCCAGCTCTACGTCCCGGCCGAACGTCTCGATCTGGTGCAGCGATTCGCCGGCAGCGAGAACGCCGCGCCGTCCATGGATCGCCTGGGCGGCGCCACCTGGCAGAAGACGCGGGCGCGGGTGAAAAAATCCCTCCAGGATATGGCCAACGAGCTGATCCGGCTGTACGCCCGCCGCTCCTCGGCCCCCGGCTTCGCCTTTCCCGCCGACGACCACTGGCAACGGGAGTTCGAGAACATGTTCGAGTTCGAGGAGACGCCGGACCAGTGGACGGCCATTCAGGATATCAAGCGCGACATGGAGTCGCCCCGCCCCATGGATCGACTGCTCTGCGGTGACGTGGGGTACGGCAAGACCGAGGTGGCCATGCGCGCCGCATTCAAGGCGGTGGGCGCCGGACGGCAGGTGGCCGTGCTTGCACCCACCACCGTGCTGGCCTTCCAGCATCTGAACACCTTCCGCAACCGTTTCGCCTCCTTCCCCGTGCGCATCGAACTGCTCAGCCGGTTTCGCAGCGCCCGCGAGCAGAAGGCGGTGCTGGCCGACCTGGCCGAAGGCAAGGTGGACATCATCGTGGGCACCCACCGCCTGCTCTCCAAGGATGTGGTGTGCCCCCGACTCGGCCTGCTGATTGTGGACGAGGAGCAGCGCTTCGGCGTGCGCCACAAGGAGCGGATCAAACAGCTCCGCACCGATCTGGACGTCCTGACCCTCACCGCCACGCCCATCCCCCGCACGCTGCACATGGGGATCGTGGGCATCCGCGACATCTCGGTCATCGAAACGCCGCCGAAGGACCGGCTCTCGATCCAGACCCAGGTGATGCGGTACGCCGAGGATGCGATCCAGGAGGCGGTGCGGCAGGAGCTGGCCCGCCGCGGCCAGGTCTATTTCATCCACAATCGGATCGACACCATCCATGAGATCGACGCCCGGATCCGCACACTCGTGCCTGAGGCGCGGGTGGTGATCGCCCACGGCCAGATGCCCGAGAACGAGTTGGAGCGCATTCTGCTCGCCTTCATCGCCCAGGAATACGACGTCCTCCTGTCCACCACCATCATCGAGAACGGCATCGACATCCCCCTGGTCAACACCATCATCATCAACCACGCCCACCGCTTCGGCCTCGCGCAGCTCTATCAGCTCCGCGGCCGGGTGGGCCGTTCCAACCGGCGGGCCTATGCCTGGCTGTTCGTGCCGTCGTTCGAGCAGCTCACCGACTCGGCCCGCAAGCGCCTGGCGGCCATCCGCGACTTCACCGAACTCGGCGCCGGGTTCCGCCTGGCGGCCCTGGATTTGGAGATCCGCGGCGCAGGCAACTTGCTCGGCGCGGAACAGCACGGACACATCGAAGCGGTGGGTTTCGAGATGTACTGCCGCCTGCTCGAGGAGGCCGTCCGGGAGTTGAAGGGCGAGCGCTACCTGCCCCCCGAGCGCCTCAAACTCAACCTCCAGGTCAAGCTCCGCATCCCCGCCGACTACATTCCCCAGGAAGAAGAGCGCCTACGGCTCTACAAGCGCATCGCCTCGGCGGCCGACGACGCCGCCCTCCAGGAGCTGCGCGCGGAGGTCCGGGACCGGTACGGCGCCTTCCCCGAGGTGCTCGAGTACCTGTTCGAGTACATGCAGCTCAAGCTGCTGGCCACCCGACTGGCCGTGCTCTCCATCGAGCGCCGGCAGGACGAGTTCCGGATACAGTTCTCCGAGGACTCCCCGGTGGACACCGACCGACTGATTCGCAAGATCCAGGCGGGCGAACCCCTCGCCTTCGCCCCGGGCGGTTTTCTCATTCTCCGACAGACGTTCTCATCCATCCTCGAGATGTTCCAACACTTGAAAAGCACATTGCTGGAGCTGCATGCTTGTGGTAGTATTTCCTGATTTGAAAGGGCATGATGCGCGCGAACGCTCCCGATAGACAATTCCATCGAATCCGCCGGAAGTCGTTTGGCCTGCCGGCGGCGATGCCATGCACCCTGGCCCTGACCCTGACCCTGGCGGCCTGTCGGGGCGAGGAGCCCGGCGCAGGCACCCCGCCCGGCCCCGCCTCGGCCTGGTTCCAGACGGACCGGGCCGTGGTTCTCACAGTGGGGAAGGCTGTCTTCAAGTCCAGCGAATTCAACCGGTTCCGGCAGGGCTTTGTGTCCACCATCGGTGATTCGGCCCCGCTGGGCAACGCCGAGAACACCACCATCCTCAACGAATTCATCGAGCGCAGCCTGCTGTTGACTGCCGCCCGCGACGACGGGATCAGCCGACCGCCGGATCTTGGCGGCAACTCGAAACAACCGGCGCGAACGGGCGACGCCGATGGGCTGACCCTGTCCGGCGACGAGTTGATCATCCAGGAGTATTTGAACCGGCGGATCGGCGGACAGCTCCAGGTGACCGAAGCGGAAGCTGAAGCCCATTTCGCCCAGCACAGCGGAGAATACCTGGTGCCCAAGCGCTTCCACGTGCGCGAAATCCTGGTGGACGACGAAGGGTTGGCCCGGCAGATCCATACTGAACTCCGCGAGAGCGGCAAGCCCCGTTTCAGCGCTTTCGCCCGACAGTTCTCCCGCGCCCCATCTGCCGCCAACGGCGGTGATCTCGGACTGTTTCAGCCGGGGCAGCTGCCGCCCGATTTCGAGGCGATCATCATCGGGTTGAAGCCGGGCGGCTACTCCGAGGTGATGCGGACCCAGTACGGATTCCACATCTTCTACCTGGAAGAGGTCATCCAGTCCCATCCCCAGAAATATTACGAGGTTCGGGAAGCAATCATCCAGCAGCTGCGCATGGACAAGGAGCGGGCCGCCCACGCCGCCCTGCTCGACGAGCTGGTCGCCAGGTACCGCCCGACGCTCCACCGGCAGGCGCTGGATTTTGTTCCCGACCCATCAATTCTGACCCGAACCATCGTGGAGGCCGACCATGCGAAATAGAGCGCTCACGGCCCTGGCGGGCCTGCTGCTCGCAGGGCTGATTCCCGGCTGGGTCCGGGGCGAGGTGATCGAGCAAATCGTCGCTCAGGTCAACAACGACATCATCACCCTGACCCAGTACAACCGCGAAAAGGACACCGTGCTCAAGCAGATGCGCGGCCGCTACCAGGGCGACGAGCTGACCGCCCGCTACAACGAGACGGTGAAGCAGATCCTGCCCACCCTGATCAACGAATTGCTGCTCGTCCAGAAGGCCAACGAGTACGGCATGAGCGAGGATCTGGACCTGGAGGCCAACGCCTACCTGGAAGATCTGATGAAACAGAACAGCATCCCCAACATGGACGCGCTCAAGCAGGAGATGGCCAAGGCGGGGATCGTCTACGCCGACTACTATGAGAACCTGAAGCGCCAGATCCTGGTCAGCCGGATTCGGGGCGCCATTGTCCGCCAGCGGATCAAGGTCATGACCGGCGAGGTGGAGAAGTACTACCAAGACCACATCCAGGAGTTCACGACGCCCGAACAGGTGGAGCTGGCCGAGATCGTCCTCTACACGAAGGACAAGAATGTCGACGAAGTGCGGGCCCGGATCAACCAGGTCCACCAGGAGCTGCAGGCCGGCCAGGCATTCACGGATCTGGCCAAGGCGTTCTCCGACGGCCCGTCGGCCAAGGACGGGGGCAATATCGGCAGCTTCCCCCTGTCCAACCTGACCCCGACCATCCGGGAAGTGGTTCAGACACTGCAACCCGGCCAGTACAGCCGCGTACTGGAGATGGAGTTCGGTTTCGAGATTCTCCAGCTCGTCAAGCGGACCGCCGCCGTACAGCGTCCCCTTGAGGAGGTCCGCCGCGATGTCGAGGAGAAGCTCTTCCGCATCCGGCTGGAGCCGGTCATGAAGGAGTTCATGGCGGAGCTGCGCAAGCAGGCCTACGTGTATGTGTTTCCCGAATTCCGTGGGGACTACGACCCCGACGCCGAGCCCAGGTAGGGGCCCGCAGGGGTCGCGCCGGCATGCGCCTCGACATGTTTCTGCGCGTGAGCCGGATCATCGCCCGCCGCCCGCTGGGCAAGCGGCTGTGCGACAGCGGGGCCGTGCGGGTCAACGGCCGGACGGCCAAGGCAGCCCAGGAGATTCGTGCCGGCGACATCATCGAAGTGGACGCGCCCGGCACGCGCCGCCGCTACCGCGTGGAGCGGCTGCCCGACGGCCGCAACGTCGCTCGAACCGAAGCCCGCGAGCTGGTCACGCTGCTCGACACCGAACGAAAGGACATACTGGATTGAAAGCCAAATACGTTTCCGATTACCTTCCGAACCAGAACGTCGATGACGTGTTTTTGGTGGTCCGTAAGGAAATCCGGCCGAAAAAGCAGGGGGGGGATTTCATCTTCACCGTGCTGGCCGATCGGACCGGCACCATCACCGCCTTCCTCTGGGACAACGTGGATGTCTTCCGCGCCAAGTTCGACGTGGATCAGTTCGTCCACGTGATCGGAATGACCAAGGAATTCAACAACGCCACCCAGATCACCATCCACAAGATCCGACGGGTCGAACCCGACCAGGTGGAGTTGGATGACTTCATCCGCAAGTCGCACCGCGACACCGACCAGAGCTACGCCGCCCTCCTCGACGGCATTGACCGGGAGGTGGCTGATCCGTTCCTGCGCCGCCTGCTCCTGGACATCTTCGGCGAGCCGGAACTGCAGGCCCGATTCAAACAGTGCCCCGCGGCCAAGGCGCTCCATCACGCGTATATCGGCGGCCTGCTGGATCACACGCTGTCGGTGATGCAGTTGTGCGTCCGCATCTGCCAGCATTACCCATTCCTGAACAAGAGCATGCTGCTGGCGGGCGCCGCGCTCCACGACATCGGCAAACTGGACGAGCTGGTCTGGGGTAAGAGCATCGATTACACCGACGAGGGCCGCCTCGTCGGGCACATCACCATGGAAGCCATCCTGCTGGACCGCAGGATCTCGGCCATCCCCGATTTTCCCGCCGACCTCCGGATGGAGCTGCTCCATTTGGTGATCAGCCACCACCGCGAACTGGAATTCGGTTCGCCCAAACGCCCCAAGACCCTGGAAGCTCTGGCCCTGTCCTACCTGGACGATCTCGACGCCAAGCTGGGCACCTTCCTCGAGGCGATTCAGCAGGCCGGCGAGAGCGATCACTGGACCCCCTACAACACCAACCTGCAGCGATTCATCTATCGCCGCTCGGTCGCGGAGGACAAGCCGGCGGAGGGCGTAGGCGCCGACGAATGATTTGGATTTTCCCCGCCGCTGTGCTAAGATCCTCAGCGGCATGGAATTTTAACGACCGGACAATGGGAATCCTGGACCGTCCGGTGGCGTAAAGATATTTTTTCCTGACAGCACACGCCGGATTCCCACTCTACAACCTTCAAGCTCGAGGTGTACACCATGAGCCGTGAAATGATGGTGCACGTCACCCCGTTCGAGGTGCATGCCGCCATTCTGGAGGACGGTGCGCTGGCCGAATACCATGTGGAGCGCCGCAAGGACCGCAGCATCGTCGGCAACATCTACAAGGGCCGGGTGGGAAAGGTGCTGCCGGGTATGCAGTCGGCCTTTGTGGACATCGGCATCGAAAAAAACGCCTTCCTCTATGTCACCGACTTCTTCGAGGAGTTCGCCGATCTGAAGGAAACCCTCGACGTGGACGTGCCCAAGGGACGCGCCGCCAAACCGCCGGCGCGACCGCCCGAGGAGCCGGCGGAAGCGGAGACTGCCATCTCGGCACCGCCCGAGAGAGAAGCCGTCGAGACGGAGGCGGCTCCGGCGGCGGATGTCGAATCCGCAGCGGTTGAGGGAACGGCCGAGGCGCCGAAGAAGCGCCGCCGCTCCCGCCGGTCGTCCCGCTCCCGGTCGCGCACGCGGGCCGCCGCCGATGCAACGGCTGCGGATTCCGAAGCCGCCGAGGCCACGCCGGCAACGGCTGGACCGTTGGCGGAGACCGCCGTCGAGGCGGCCGCGGGCACGGAATCTCTCCCGGCGGAAACCGCCGCCACCCCGGCGGAACCGTCCTGGACCTCCCCTTGGGCCCAGCCTGCCGCCGACGCGCCGGAACCGGAGCGCGACCGCACCGACGCCGAAGACGGCACAGCCACCATCCGCTTTCCCGACCCCGACCTCACCTTCTGCGCCAGCCGCCCGCGCGGCGGCCGCCGGAAGCGCAAGGGGTTCAACCTGGCCGGCGAGGCGGAGCCCGGCAACATCGCCACCATGCTGAAACCGGGCCAGGAGATCATCGTTCAGGTCATGAAGGAGCCCATGTCCCTGAAGAGCGCCCGGATCACCTCCCACATCTCGCTCCCCGGGCGCCAGCTCGTGTTCCTGCCCACCGTCAATCACGTGGGCGTGTCCCGCAAGATCCACAGCGACCAGGAGCGGAAACGGCTCCGCACCATCATCATCCAGAACCGCAAGGAGCGTCCGGGCGGCTTCATCATCCGTACGGCCAGCGAGGGGCTCAGCGAGGCCGAACTGGTTCAGGACATGGAATACCTGATGAAGACGTGGGACGATATCCAGACCCGTGGCGCCGCCGAATCCGCCCCGTGTCTCCTCTACCAGGAGCTCGACCTGGTGGAAAAACTCCTCCGGGACAAGCTGGACGACAGCTTTCAGAACATCTGGGTGGACGACGAAACCGAGTACGCCGCCATCGTGAACTTCGTCGAGCGCTTCATGCCCACGCTCCTGTCGCGCGTAAAGCTGTACTCGCGCGACGCTTCGATCTTCGACCATTTCAACCTGACGCCCGAGATCCAGCGCGCCACCCGGCAGAAGGTCTGGCTCCCCTCCGGCGGCTTCATCGTCGTCAATCACACCGAAGCGCTCGTGGCCATCGACGTCAACAGCGGCAAGTACGTGGGCAAGGGAAACAGCTTCGAGGAGACCATCACCAAGATCAACGTGGACGCGGCCAAGGAGGCCATGCGCCAGATCCGTCTGCGGAACCTCGGCGGCATCATCGTGATCGATTTCATCGACATGCAGGAGAAGAAAAGCAAACGGCTGGTTCTGGACGCCCTGACGCTGGAACTGCGCAAGGACAAGGTGCCCACCAAGGTCATTCCGTTCAATGATTTCGGCATGGTGATCATGACCCGGAAACGGTCGGCCAGCGCCTTGGAGAAGAATCTGTCCGAGCCCTGCCCCCTGTGCGGCGGGTCGGGTTTCACCAAGTCGGTGTCCACCATCTGCTACGAGATTTACGCGCACGTGGCGCGGATGCGCAAGTCGCTGGAAGGCACCCAGGTCGAGATCCGCGCCCATCCGAATGTCATCCGGGCGCTCAAGAGCATCGAGCGGGAAGTGGTCGCGGCCATCGAAAAAGATTTCCACCGGCCGGTGGTCCTGATCCCGGACTCGATGCTGGAATTGACCGCATTCGACATCGTCGGCATCTGACGGCGCCGCTCCGCGCGGTCCTCAAAAACACAAGGCGGGCTGCTGGATGCAGCCCGCCTCGTTTTTTTTCGGTCGCCGGAATCGGATCAGTGACGGCGCGGCCCGCGGGGACCGCGGTCCCGGTCGCCGTGTCCCTCACGGCGGTCCCGATGCTCGCGGTGCTCACGCGGGTGGCTGTGGCCCTCGGCCAAGCCGGATTCCTCCATGCCCGCCGGTGGTTCCTGCAGCGCCTTCATGCTGAGCCGGATCTTGTTGGGCGGCTCGATTCCCAGCACCTTGACCTGGATCTCGTCGCCCACGTTGACCACGTCACGGATGTCGCGGGTGCGCTGGTGAGCGACTTCGGAGATGTGCAACAGTCCCTCGGTTCCGGGGAAAATCTCCACGAACGCGCCATAGGTCTCCAGGCGGGTCACCCGGCCGGTGTAGACCTTGCCGATCTCCGCCTCCTCGCACAGCTCGTTGATTCGGCGGATGGCGTCCTGGGCCGACTGCTCGTCGGACGCATAGATCTTGACCTTGCCGTCGTCCTCGATGTCGATCTTGGCGCCGGTGGCGAGGACGATCGCCTTGATGTTCTTGCCGCCGGGTCCGATGAGGTCCTTGATGCGGTGCACGGCGATCTCCATGGTGTGGAGCCGCGGCGCGTTGGCGGCCAGGTTCTCGCGCGGCTTGGCCAGCACCCCATTCATCTTGTCCAAAATGTACATGCGGCCGCGTTTGGCCTGGTCCAGCGCCTGCTTCATGATCTCCGGGGTGATGCCGGTGATCTTGATGTCCATCTGCAGGGCGGTGACGCCATCGACGGTGCCGGCCACCTTGAAATCCATGTCGCCGTAGTGATCCTCAAACCCGGCGATGTCCGTCAGGACGGCGTAGCGGTCGCCTTCCTTGATCAGGCCCATGGCCACGCCGGCGATGTGCTTCGGAATGGGCACGCCGGCATCCATGAGTGCCAGCGAGCCGCCGCAGACGGTGGCCATGGACGACGAGCCGTTGGATTCCAGGATGTCGGAAACGACCCGGATGGTGTAGGGGAACTGCTCCTCAGTGGGCACCATGGCCTTGAGCGCCTTCTCGGCCAGCGCGCCGTGGCCGATCTCCCGGCGGCCGGGGCCGCGCAGGAAGGCCACCTCGCCCACGCTGAACGGCGGGAAATTGTAGTGGACCATGAAGGTCTTCTCCGACTCGCCGTCCAAGGTGTCCATGATCTGCGTGTCCTCGGGCGTGCCCAGCGTGGCGGTGACCAGCGCTTGGGTCTCGCCGCGGGTGAACAGCGCCGAGCCGTGGGTGCGGGGCATGACCCCCACCTCGATGTCGATGGGCCGGATCTCCTCGGTGCCCCGGCGGTCGGGCCGCGTACCCTTCACCAGGATCTCCTCGCGGAAGATCTCCTCCTTCAATTTCTCGAAGATACCGCTGAACAGGGCCTTCTTCTCCTTCTCCTCCTCGGGGATGGCACCGAGGAGCTCGTCCTTCACGGCGTCCATGGCGCGCTCGCTGGCCAGCTTGCCCGGGGTGTACAGCGCGGCCAGAATCTTGTCGGCGACCGCCTGCCGGACTTCGGCCACGGCCTCGGCGGGCATGGCCGGCGGTTCCACGACGGGCTTGACCGGCTGCTTCTGTTGCGCCAGATGCTTGATCAGGCCGATGATCTTGCGGATCTGCTCGTGGGCCAGCAGCAGCGACTCGAGCAGGACCTCCTCGCTGACTTCCTTGGCCGCGGCCTCCACCATCACGAGGGCCTCCTCGGAGCCGGCGACCACCAGGTTCAGGCGGCTGGCCGCGAGCTGGGCCGGAGTCGGGTTGACCACGTGCTGGTTGTCGATGTAGCCCATGCGCACGCCCGCGATGGGGGTGGTAAAGGGAATGTCCGACAGGTACAGCGCCGCCGAGGCGCCGCAGATGCTCATGGTGTCGGGATCGTTGACCCCGTCCGCCGAAAACACCAGTGCGACGATCTGGGTGTCGCGGAAGTAACCCTCCGGGAACAGGGGGCGCAGCGGCCGGTCGATGAGGCGGCTGGTCAGGATCTCCTTCTCCGACGGCCGGCCCTCGCGCTTGTGGAAGCCGCCCGGAAACTTGCCGGCGGCGTAAGTGTACTCGCGGTAATCCACAGTCAGGGGCAAGAACGAGGCGTTCTCCCGGGGTTTGGTGGCGGCGCAAGCCGTGGCCATGATTACGGTGTCGCCGTAGCGGATCAGCGCGGCGCCGTTGGCCTGCTTGGCCAGCCGGCCAGTCTCGATGGTCAGCTCGCGGCCCCCGATTTCAACCGATGCACGGTAAATCATATCGAATCCTCCAGATGCGGGTGTCTCCCCGGTTTCATGATCCGGGATGCCGGTGCGGCATCGGCCGTTGGTCTCAGGATGACGGGAAGGGAAATATAACAAGACGCCGGCGGGAGGGGGCACCCCTTCCTCGCGGCGTCTTGGTCAGTATCAGTATCGGGTGCAGTCAAATTAGCGGTTACTTCCTCAGCCCCAGCTCGCCGATGAGCTTGCGATAGCGCTCGATGTCGGTCTGCTTCAGGTATTCCAGCAGCCGTTTCCGCTGCCCCACGAGCTGCAGGAGACCGCGCCGGGAGTGATGATCCTTGACGTGGGACCGGAAATGCTCATTGAGGTCGTTGATGCGCTGGGTCAGCAACGCCACCTGGACTTCCGTGGATCCAACGTCCTTGGTGTGGCGCTGGTACTGCTTCATGATCTGCTGCTTCGATTCGTTCGTCAGAGACAAGAGTGTCCTCCTCGGGCGTCGATCAAAAGACAGATCTTTTATCACAGCTTCCCCGGCCTGTAAAGAGAAATTTTTCCAGAGCCGCGGAACCGCCCTCGATGTCCGGCCCAGCCGGGGCGATGAAAACAGGCACCGGATCTGCTACAATGGCCGCCGATTGCCACAGGAGTCCGCGTCCATGGTTCGACTGTTCACCCTGCTGCTGTGTATCTGCGCCTGGCTGGCTGGCCTGGAAATCCTTCCGGTTGCGGCCCCCGCCATGGCAACACCCGCTGCCGGCGAACAGGCGACAGCGGACGTGGCGCCGGACGCTGCGGCCGTGGAGCGGGTGCTGGCCAAGCTCGAGCGGCTCACCGGCGTCTCGCGCAAGCGACCAGTCGCCGCGCGCACCATGAGCAAGGCCGAGATCGAGGCCTTGGTGCTGCGCAAGCTCGGCGAGGACTACACCGAGGCCGAGATCCGCGAAGAAACACTCATTCTGGAAACCCTGGGGCTCGTGCCGGTCGGGACGGATCTAAAGCGTCTGGTGGTGGATCTCTACACCGAACAACTGGGCGGCTATTACGACCCGGACAGCGGCGCCTACGTGATGGCCGACTGGATCGCGCCGGACCTGCAGGAAGCGGTCATGGCCCACGAGTTGGTCCATGCCCTGCAGGATCAGTACGGCGGGATCGGCGCCCTCCAGGCCCGGGTCCGCCACAACGATGACGCCGCCCTGGCCTTGATGGCCCTGCTCGAAGGCACGGCCACCGTTGCGATGCTGGCGTATATGACCGACTCCCCGGTGGAACAGGTCGCTGCCATCCCCGGCATCGCCGCCATGATGCGCAGCGCCGTCCGGCAGTCCCAGGGACAGGCGGCGGTGTTCGCCCGGGCGCCGGCCTTCCTGCAAGCCGCCTTGCTTTTCCCCTATCTCGAGGGCACCGATTTCGTCTGTCGGCTGATGGAGACACGCACGTTCGCCCAGACCCTCCGGCTGGTGGAGCATCCGCCCGCCACCACCGAACAGATTCTGCGGCCGGACAAGTTCCTGGCGACACCGCCCGAAAGCGGCCGGCCGCTCACCCTGGACGAAACACACTGGCGTGAGCTGGGGCGGCAAACCGGCCGGCTCCGCTGCTGGGGCCAGTTTCAGCTGGCCGAATTTCTGAAGCGCGGCCTGCCCGAAGCGGATGCCGTCGGATCCGCCCGTGGCTGGGGCGGCGATACCCTGGTGCTGGTGGAGCGCAGCGACGGCCGTCCCCCGCTGGTCCTCTGGCTCATCGCCTGGGACGTCCCCGCCGACGCTGACCGGTTCCAGGCCGCCCTGTCCGCCTGGTCCGCCGACGCCCCCCGGCTCGTGGCGAGGCGGACCGCGCCCGATACGGTGCTTCTCCGGATCGGGGACGGGTCGCCATGAAGCGCCTCGAAGATCGCATCTACGACGCCTTGCGCGGCGCGGCGGCTCCGGTGCCGGCCGCCGAACTGTGCATCCGCCACCTGGGTGCCGCGATGTCGGGCCAGGCGGCCGCAGTGCGTATCCTTGAGACGGCCCTCCGGCGCGACCCGCGCTTCCGCCGCCTGCCCGAAGGCTGGGAAGCCGTTCCCGATTCGGCCGGCGATCGGCTGGCGGCGCTCCCTTGGACGGTGCTCTCAGCGACCACTCGACCGTCCGGTCAGGGGCCGCTGCGGCTCGTGGCCGTGACCCGTTACCAGCCCGGCGCCGAATCGCCCGTCGAATGCCAGATCGCCGCCGTGGGGCCTGCGGACGCCCTGCGGGCGGCCGCCGCCGCACTGGAGGGGTTGGCGCCGCCGCAGCTCCTCACCGAGCTCAAGGTGTTGCGCGTTCTGGACGAGGCGTTCGCCGGCGGCGGCCTGTGTCTCCGGGGATTGAATGCCCGAGACCTCGGCCCCTGGCTTCAGGTCGCCGAAGACACCGGATCCGTGTTGCCGGAGCCGTTATGGTCGCTGGCCGACATGGGCTGGCTGGCCCTGCCCGGCAGGCCGCGGCCCGCCCTCGACGCCCTGCTGGATTTTGCCGCCGTGGCGACCCGCCGGGACGATCCGTTCGTCGACGAGCTGGCCGCGCTGCCGGCGCTGCTGCCGCGGCTGGCCGCCGAGCTGGCGATCCAGGGCGTGGAGCGGCTCGATGAGCTGGATGACGCGCTGGCCGCCCGCCACGCCCCGGTGGATTTCGGGCGCTACGCCTTCACGCCGGCCGACCTGGCGGCGCTCCCCGAAACCCCGGGCGTGTACCTGTTCCTGGACGCCCGTGACTCGGTCATTTACGTGGGCAAAAGCGTCAACCTGCGCCGGCGGGTCCAGAGCTACTTCCGCTGGCGGGCCGACGATGATCCGAAGCTGGAGCGGATCCAGCGCGACACCCGTCGGCTGCGCCACATCGTTCTCGGTTCCGACCTGGAGGCGATGCTGGAGGAGGCCGAGCTCATCGCCCGCCACCAACCCACCGTCAATGTGCAACTGGACACCCAACCGACACCCAGCGAGAAGGGGATCGAGGACGTGCTCCTGGCCCTGCTGCCGCACCCCGACACCGGGAAAGTCCGCCTCTGGGCGTTGCATCCGGGCGGCCAGATCCGCAGCCTGGCTCTGCCGCGGGCCGGCGTCCAGCCGGAGGTGCTGGACACCGTGCTGGCTGCAGTCGCCGCCGGCCAGCCGCACCCGGCTCTGCAGGTATATCGGGAGGCGTCTTTTCCCCTGGCGCTGCGCTGGCTCCGCAAGAACAACCAGTCCGTCACCTTTTTCAAATTCCACGATTTCCCCGATCGCGACACCCTGGCTCGCGCCATCACTCGCGCCCTCGCCGAAACCGCCGTCGACGGACCCCGCATTTACCGCTGACGGCCTGCTTACAATCCGCGACAATTCCATACAAGATACGGCTTCACCTCGCCCGCGCACTTGTTTAGCATAGGCATTCGTATGGCGGATCATTTCACTCAACACCCCGTCAATCCATCCGGATGAGGAGCCTATGTTCGGAAATCCGTTCAGCCATCGCCTGCCCCCGGGCAGCTACGAAAAATTCCTAGAGAGTGGCAACCTCTCGTTCCTGTACCGCCCCGAACTGTTCGATCTGGTCATCCTGCTCATCTACTTCGGCGTCCTAATCTTCTTGAGCGCCTACGGGCTGCGCCGGTTTTACTACCTCCACCTCTTCCGCAAGCACCGCCACGAGCGAGTGGCGCCGGCGGGCCACTTCGAGGAACTGCCCATGGTCACGGTGCAGCTCCCCATGTACAACGAAATGTATGTGGGCCCCCGGATCCTCAACTCCGCCTGCCAGCTGGACTACCCCAAGGACAAGCTCCACATCCAGGTCCTGGACGATTCCACCGACGAGACGGTGGGTATCATGCGACAGGCGGTGGCGTACTGGACCGACCGCGGCTTCGACGTGGAGTACATCCACCGGACCAACCGCGGCGGCTTCAAGGCCGGCGCGCTGGAGAACGGGCTGCGCACCGCCAAAGGCGACATCGTGGCCATTTTCGACGCCGACTTCGTGCCCCATTCCGACTTTCTCCAGCGCACGGTGCATCACTTCACCGATCCGCGGGTGGCGATCGTCCAGACTCGCTGGACCCACCTCAACGGCGACTACTCCCTACTGACCCGCGCCCAGACCCTGTTCCTCGACGGCCACTTCATGATGGAAAGCCTGCCCCGCGCCCGCGCCGGGCTGTTCGTCAATTTCAACGGCACCGCCGGACTGTGGCGCAAGCAGGCGATCGCCGACGCCGGCGGCTGGAGCCACGACACGATCACCGAGGATCTGGACCTGAGCCTCCGCGCCCAGATGAAGGGCTGGAAGTTCGTCTACCTGCCCGAAATCGAGTGCCCCGCCGAGCTGCCGGTGGAGATGAACGCCTTCAAGAACCAGCAGAATCGCTGGGCCAAGGGCTCCACCCAGGTCTGCCTCAAGATGCTGGGCCCCATCCTCCGGGCGCCGCTCCCCCGTCCCGTCAAAACCGAGGCGGTGTTCCACCTGACCGCCAACTTCGCCTATCCGCTGATGGTGCTGCTGTCGCTCGTCCTGCTGCCGTCGATCATCGTACGCTTCCACCAGGGTATCTGGGAGATGCTGGTTCTGGATCTGCCCATCTTCGTCGCCTCCACGCTGAGCGTGGCGTTGTTTTACATCCATTCCCAGAAAGCGCTGTACACCGACTGGAAAGAGCGGGTCCGGCTCCTGCCGTTCCTCATGGCGCTGGGCATCGGCCTGACGGTGACCAACGGCAAGGCCGTTATCGAGGCGGTGCTCGGCATCAAGTCGGCTTTCGTCCGCACCCCCAAGTACCACGTCACCGGCCGGAAGGACAGCTGGCTGCGGAAAAAGTACCGCGGCAAGATCGGCATCTGGCCGCTGGTGGAGATCGCGTTCGGCTGCTTTTTCACCTGGGTGTTCGGCTATTGCGTGGCGATCGGCAATTTCGGCGTCCTCCCCTTCCTGCTGCTGTTCATCGTCGGGTACTTTTACACCGGCTTCTCCTCGCTGTTCCACAACCTGCTCAAGTTCCCCTTTGTGGACATGCAATACCGGCGGTTGCGGGCGCTGCTCGACTAGCGCCGGCTCTCGTCGACAGACAACCAACGACCGGGCGGTGCGCCCGGTCGTTTCATTTTCAAAATCACCGCGCCGGCGCCCGGCGGGTCAGGTATCCGCTTCTCCGGCCGTCTCACCCGGCGGGAGGGCAGGCGCCACTCGCAGTGTCTTGAATTTCATCAGCCGAACCAGTCCGGCTGTCCCTTTCACCTTCTGCACGTACTTGCAGCGGGTCCAGCGAATGTCGGCCGCCGGCTCGCGCCGGGCGCCCGAGTACCAGGCCGCCACCGCCGCCGCTTCGCGCAGGTCGGCCAGCGGCGGATCCGTTTTCTGTCCCCAGGCCAGAACCACATGGGATCCGGCGTAGTCGGCGGCGTGCAGCCACACGTCGTCCGGACGGCTGGCGCCGAACGTCAGCCGGTCATTCTCGGCGGCGCTTCGCCCCACCCGCACGTCCAGGCCGCTCCGGGTCCGGAATCGGCGAAACCGCGCGCCCGCCGCACCGCCGCCTTTGGCCGGTCGCTGGCGGGCCGTCGGAGACGACGGTTGCGCCGGCGCCGCGGACAACTCGCTGTCGCAGACGGCTGCCCGGACCGCCGCCGCCTGCTGCGCCAGCGCCGCCCGGCGCTCACGCTCCGCGCGGAGATGCTCCGGCAGATTCTCCCGCGCCTGTCGCGCCTTGCGCCAGCGGCGGAAGTAGCTGTCGGCGTTCTCGCGAAGGGTCTTTTCCGGATCCAACGGAACGCGGACGGCAGGCCCCTCCGGCTGGTACACGTCGGGCACCTCCACGGACACGCCCCGGTACGCGGCCCCCAGGCGGTGCAGGTGGGCCAGGATCAGTTCGCCGTATCGCCGGCCCGTCTCGGCGTCATCGGTCCGCGCCAACTCCCGCTCCAGCGCCGCCACCCGGTCTTCGGACTTCCGGAGTTTCGCCACCAGGGCCCGGGCAGCGGCATCCCGTCGTGCGACGAATCGCCGGTGCGCCTCCGCATAGTCGAACCAGCGGTCCGCCGCATCCTCAAAACGTTCGAACCGGATCGCTGACCAGTCGCGGCACAGCCGGAGCGGACAGGTGCTGAGGCGGAAGTCCCCCCGGGGATCCATCCGATATTCGTCGGGCAGCCAGGGTTGCCGCGCGTACAGGATGGCGCCCGCTGACGGCGCATACGCTTCCGCCACAACCATCGCCACCGCCGCTGCCAGGACATCGGGCTCGTCAACGCCCGCGCGGGCCTGCGCCTCATCCAAAAGAAGCGGGCTGAGCCGCTGCACCCGGCCGAGCAGCGCCCGCCGTCGGTCGCGGCCGTCGCCTGCGGCGAGCAGTTCCCGGATCGAGCCGGCCTCGGGCGGCACCCGGCCGGCGCGGACCGGTTCGCGGTACGGCGCCCCCAGCGGCTGGAGCTGGGTCCGCAGCGGGCCCAGTGCGTACCGGACGACGCCTCCGGCGTCACACAGGTGGAGCGAAGGTGCGATGGGCCGCACCTCGGCGACCAGGATGGCGCCGGCATCACCGAACCGCAAAACGACGCGGCGGTCGTCGGACACCTTCTCCAGGTCGGTGAGCCGGCGGCCGGCCAGTTCGTCGTCAATCGCCGGGCAGTTCACCCAGGTGTCGGAGTCCCGGCGCGCCCGTGCAGCCAGGATCCGGATCGTGGGGCGGTCCGGATCCAGCTGCACCAGACACCGTTCCGCGTTTCCCTCCCAACGGATCAGCAGACGGGTGGCGCCGGCGGTCTGCACGCCCGCGACCCGGCGGCCGGTGAGCCGCTGCCGCAACCCCAGGCAGAGGTGGTGAAGGTGAAAATCCTCGAGCAAGGTCAGACGACCCGGGTGACGTGGGAATCGGACAGGATGTCCTGCCAGCACTTGGCTTCCCGGTCGAAGATGCCCCAGATCAGGCCGATGCCCGAACAGGCGACGGCCAGCAGGTAGATGATGGTGCGCACCAGGATTGCCCGCGGCGACATCGCGCGGTCGCCGTCCTGGACTACCTGGAGGCCCACCATGGCCATCCCGGGTGTCTGGCCGCCCAAGAAGAGAAAATAGAAGCTGTACACGAGGTGCACAAGCACGAACAATCCGCCGAGCAGAGCACCCATCCGCGGTTGGAACAGCCCCCCGCCGGTGAGCCAGGCGACGATGGCCAGCAGCGCGACCGCCAGCCCCGTCACGAGCACGAAGTCGATGAGACCGGCCAGAAACCGGCTGACCAGCAAGGTGCGGTCAGCGGGCGGGGCGGCCTCCTTCCGGGGCCGAGTGCTGCGCTGCTCGTACCGGCTGAGCAGCTCGCCCAGCGGCCGGTCGTACTCGGACCTGGCCACGGACTCCTCTGCGGCTTGCGCCTCAACCACCGGCGGCTCGTCTTCGATGACGGGCGTGGGGTTTTTGGCCAGGTCCAGCTCGTCGAACGCGATGGGTTGGGTGATGGATTCGGCGGTGTCGTCGTCCGCCTCGACCACGGCGTCCTTGAAAAGCTGACGGTGCTGGTCCGCCAGCTTTTCCTTCAGATCGCTGTCCAGGTGAGGACGCGGCGTGCTTTCCCGCGGCTTGGGTGTCTGCAGTGCCTGCCGGAGTCGTTCGTCCCGCACCCCTCCGGCCACCGGTATCGCCGGGTGCGGTGCCGGTGCCGACAGAACCGCCTCGGCAACGCGCTCGTCGGGTCGGGCCTTCTCCCGGCCCATCGTCGCGGCAGCGTCATCGGGCGCATCGATGCGACGGAGAATGTCCAGGTTGTCCTGGAGCTCCTTCATCTTGCGGTGTTCCTCGACCTTGCGGCTGACTTCCCGGCGCCACTCGGGAGCGTTCTCATCTTCGACCGGCTTGACTTCAGCCTTGCCGCCGGGTTCCATGTTGAAAACGGAGGGGAACTGAAGCAACCGCTGATCGTCTTTTTTCTTCATCCGGCATTCACGACCGCGTTGAAACTCGCATCAAATCCTTTAAAATGGTAGCAGAAAGAAAGGCCGAGGGTCAAACGTTTTGCGCTGCCGATTTTGGATCATCTCCGCAGTGGGTCTGCTGGCGCTGGCCGGCGGGTACACTCTGTTCCGGACCCACGACGTGGAGTTCCTCGATTTCGTCGTGGAGCATACCGTGCTGGAAAAGCTGGCTCCGGAAATCGACGCGGCAGCGGTCCAGGCCCGGTTCGTCGAATTGCGCGCCTGGCGGGACGGCGGCCGCCTGTCCCGAACCGTCCACCGCCAGTTCCTGCTGGACACCGCCGCCTTCGTCGAAAAGCACGAGGTGCTCGGCCGACGCGAGCTGGAGCGGATCGAGGAATATATGGAGCACGCTCGAACCCGATGACACCCGAAGCGCTGGCCCTGATTCATGTCCGTCAAATCCTGACCATGGCCGGACCGGCCGGCCCCCGCCGCAGGGCGGAGATGCGGGAGCTTGGTCTCATCGAGGCGGGGGCGATCCTCATCCGCGACGGCCGGATCCTGGCCGTCGGCCCCACTCCCGCCATCATGCGGGACGTAGATCCGCAGGAGTTCCGAGTCATTGATTTTCGCGACCGGCCGGTGGTGATACTACCCGGCTTCGTGGATTCGCACACCCACCTCGCCTTCTGGGGCACGCGGGAGGACGAGTACGAGCTGCGGATCCTGGGCGCCTCCTACGAGGAAATCGCGGCCAAGGGAGGCGGAATTCTAAACAGCGCCCGGCGCGTCCAGCAGGCCACCCTCGAACAGATTACGGCCAATGTGGTCCGCTTCGGTCGGCTCTTTCTGGCGCACGGCACGACGACCATCGAGGCGAAGAGCGGTTACGGACTCAGCCCCGACGGCGAGCTGAAACTCCTCCGGGCCATCGCCGCCGCCCGCGGGCTCCTGCCGCTGGACATGGTCCCCACCTTCCTGGGCGCCCACGCCTACCCGCTGGAGTTCCGCCAGAACCACCGCGGTTACCTCGACCAGATCATCGGACAGATGCTCCCCCGGGTGGCCGGCGAGCGGCTGGCCCGCTACGTCGACGTCTTTTGCGATCAGGGCTTTTTCTCGGTGGCGGAGGCGCGCGAGATCATCACGGCCGCCCGGCGCTTCGGCTTGAAAGCCCGGCTGCATGCCGACGAGTTGGCCGCCGTCGGGGCGGCGGAACTGGCCGCCGAGGTGGGCGCCGTCAGCGCCGATCACCTGGAGCGCATCAGCCCGGCCGGCATTGCGGCGATGGCTGATCGGAGTGTCATCGCCGGCCTGCTTCCCGGCACGGCCTTCAACCTCGGGCTCGACATGTACCCGCCGGCCCGAGCGCTCATCGACGCCGGGGTGCCGGTGGCGCTGGCGACCGATTTCAATCCGGGCACCTGCTTCACCCCGAACATGCAGCTGGTGATCGCCGTGGCCTGCAGCCAGATGCGGATGACCCCCGCCGAGGCCCTGGTGGCGGCCACCGTCAACGGCGCCTGCGCTCTGGAGTTGGAGCACGACCGGGGGTCGCTGGAACCGGGCAAGCGGGCCGACCTGGCCGTGATGGATTGTGAAAACTACCGCCAGATTCCCTACCTGTTCGGCGTGAACCACTGCGTGGAAACCTTTGTCCAGGGTCGGCCGGTCAGGAAGCTGGCCGGCTTCAACGACTGCACCTGTACCGCTGAAACGTGACCGGGAGCACATTCTTTCGATCGGCTCTGAATAAAATGTTACAATGATTGGGGTAGAGACCGCTTTGGAGGTCGGCTATGGACGCAATGAATCGCGACCCGAACATTCCGGAACCCGAATCCGCTCCCACCACCAAACTGCTGAAAAAGAAACCGGAACGGATCGAGGCGGAGACGGCCGTCACCGCGCCGCTCACCAGCCGGCTGGCCGACCTGGCGATCGATGACGAGGAGAAGAAGAAATCGAACGTGGGCCTGATCGTCGGCGGCATCCTCGCCGGCTTGGCCGTGATCGCCGTCATCGTCTACTTCGCCTTCTTTTCGGGCGGCAGCAGCGGCATCTTCTCCGGTGGTTCCGCCGACATCGCCGCCGGCGGCACCGACTCGATGGACGCCCAGATCGTCCAGGGTCGCTCGCCGGGCCAGGCGTCCGGCGACCGGCAGGCTGCGGCTGTCCCGTCGATCTCGCAGCCCGGCGCCTCCGCTGACCGCCGTGATGAAGCCGCCCGCGACGCCGGGCGATCCGGTGCCGCCCCCGTGGTGCAGGCCGCGCGGATCGAATCATCGGCCACCATCAGCAGCGGCACCGAGGCCGCGCCCACGATTCCCGTCCGTCCCGCGCCGACCCAGCCGGCCCCGGCGGCAACCCCGACTCCGGCTCCGGCTCAGCCGCAGCCCCAGCCGGCGACGACCACGCCGGCTGCACCCCCCAGCACGCCGGCGTCCGCCTCACCGGCTCCGGCTACGGCGTCCTCGATGGAATCGGGCTTCACCCTTTCGGAGCAGCCTAAGGTCAAGGAAGGCGACCTGGTCCCGCTGACCGATGACGTGATCAAGCCGGAGATCACCAAGCGGGCGACGCCGGCGATGCCCGCGCTGGCCCGTCAGTTGAAGAAGTCCGGTCAGGTGATCGTCCGTGTGCTGGTGGACGAGAATGGCTCGGTTGCCGACGCCAAACTGGTCAACGAGACGCCCAAGGGATTCGGCTTCGGCAAGGCGGCCACGGACGCGGCTTGGGATTTCAAGTACAAGCCGGCCCGCAAGGGAAACGTCCGCGTGAAGGTCTGGGATACGATCTTCTTTACGTTTCGGTAGAGCGGGGTCCCCGGGATTCCATCTGCACAAATCGGCTGAACTCCTTCTGAAACGCCAGGTCGATGCTGGCCACGGGGCCGTTGCGCTGCTTGGCAATGATGAGTTCCGCCTTCCCCGCCAGGTCCGGATCGTCTTTGTCGTAGACTTCCCCGCGATAGATGAACATCACGACGTCGGCGTCCTGCTCCAGCGACCCCGACTCTCGCAGGTCGGCCAGCATCGGCCGGTGGTCGCCTTTGCGGGTCTCCGGCGCCCGGCTGAGCTGGGACAGGGCCACCACCGGCGCATCCAGCTCCTTGGCCATGGCTTTGAGTGAGCGGGAGATGGCGGCGATTTCCTGCACCCGGTTCTCGTACCGCTGGTTGCCTGCCAGCAGCTGCAGGTAGTCGACGATCACCATATCCAGGTTGTACTGCTTCTTGAGGCGCCGGGCCTTGGTCATCAGCTCCAGCAGGGTCAGGTTGGCTGTTTCGTCGATGTAGATCTTGGCCTGGTCCAGTTCCGCGACCGCCCGGCCGATCTCTTCCCAGTCCGATTTGGAGAAATAGCCGCTCCGCAGTTTCTGGCCGTCGATGGGCGACTTGGCGGACAGGAGGCGCAGCGCGAGCTGGCGGGCGGACATTTCCAGCGAGAACACCGCCACGGACAGTTTTTCCTTCAGCGCCGCGTGCAGGGCGAGATTCAGCGCGAAGCTGGTCTTGCCCATTGAGGGCCGGGCCGCGATGATGATCAGCTCGCCGCGTTGCAAGCCGCAGGTCAACTGGTCGAGATCCCGGAAGCCGGTAGGGATGCCGGTCAGGTACGTCTTGGCTTCGTAGAGCTGGGAGATGTAGCGGTAGGCCTGTTCCAGCGCGTCCGAGAGCGTCATGTAGTTCTTTTTGATGAACGATTCCGAGATGTGGCCGATCCAGGTCTCGGCCTGCTGCAGGACGTCGATGGCGCTCTGCTCCTGGGCGTAGCTGATCTCGGCGATCGATTCCGACGCCCGGATCAGGTTGCGCAGGATCGCCTTCTGCTTGACGATCTCGACGTAGTGCATGATGTTCTCGAGCCGCGGGAAACCGTTCGAGAGCGAAGTCAGGTAGGACAGCGTGATCGGCTCGTCCAGCTTCATGGCCTCCAGCGCATTCTTGAGTGTCAGCTCATCCAGCGGCTGGCGGCCTTGGGCTAGCTGCACCATCGCCGCGTAGACGGCCTGGTGGGGCGGGAGGCAGAAATCTTCAGGGACCAGCTTGTCGCTGATCGTGTGGAACAGTTCGTTGTTGACGAGCACCGCACCGAGGATCGCCCGCTCGCTGTCCGGATCCTGCGGCAGCGGCCGGGTGATCGACGATGAGACATTCCCCTTCATGGACAATCCTCGCAGACGGGTCGGGCCCGCGGCCTTCAAAATGCGAAGGGGCGCAGCGGAATGCGCGCCCCTTCAGAACGGGTGGGTGTCGCCGCCGAATCGCGCGGCGGCTGAGCCTACGCCTCTGCCGGGGCCTCCGCCTCCCCTTCCCGCTGGACCAGCAGCTTGATATGCGCGGTCACCTCGGCGTGCAGTTTGATGGGAATCGTGTATTCACCCAGGGTCTTGATCGGATGCTCGAGCCGGATCTTGCGCAGCTCGATACTGAAGCCCCGGTGCGACAGGCCGTCGGCGATCTCCATTGTGGTGACGGAACCGTAGAGGCTGTCGCCTTCGCCAACCTTCTTCGTCACGGCAATGCGTACGTCGCCCAGCGCCTTGGCCAGCACCTCGGCCTCATCCTTCAGCTTGGCCTCCTGTTTGGCCCAGTTCAACTTCTGCGTCTCGACGTACTTCAGGTTGGCGGCGCTGGCCGGCATCGCCAGCTTGCGGGGGATCAGATAGTTGCGGGCGTAGCCGTCGCTGACATTGACGATCTGGCCGCGCCGGCCAACGTTATCCACTTCTTGGATCAAAATGATCTTCATCGCTGTCATCTCCAGTCAGGCTGTCGGAATCACGCGCCGCCGGCTCAGAACGAGTCAGCCGCAAACGGCACCAGGGCGACCACGCGGGCGCGCTTGATCGCGTTTCGCAACTGGCGCTGGTGCGACGAGCAAACGCCGGACAGTCGCTTGGGCATCACCCGTCCGCGCTCGGGAACGAACAACCGCAGCAGATTCACGTCTTTGTAGTCGATGAACGGGATCTTCTCTTCGCAGAACTTGCAGACCTTCTTCTTGCGGTACACATAGCGCCGCTGGGGTTTTTCAGTGCCTTCACTCATGACTGCTTACCTCGTTCTCCGTTTTCGCGCGGGCTCGCCCGCCGTGATGACCGGCATCCGGGCGCTCGGCCGGCGGGGGGCTTTTCTTCTTCCGCTTCTCCAGGCCCTCCCGGCGGGACTTGTAGTAGCGCTGCCGCTTCTCCATGATCTTGATCTCGTCGTCCTTGCGGATGGTGATGAAGCGGATCACCTCATCGGCGACACGCAGACGCCGCTCCAGCTCGTCCACCAGCTTGCCGTCGCCCTCAAACCGGGCGACATAGTAGAACGCTTCCTGAAATTTCTTGATCTCGTACGCCAGTCTGCGCTTTTCCCAGAGGTCCAGGCTTTCCAGCGTGCCGTTGAGCTGCTGAATGTAGCTTTTGAGCCGCTCCGCGATGTCCGCCTGGCGTTCTTCCGGCGTATCGGGCGCGACGAGATAAACGAGTTCGTACTTACTCAAGGGATCACTCCTTTGCAGGTGTTCTCAACAGGATCAGCTATCCATGGACCCCGGTGGCGAAGCAAGGCCCAGCTCGCGAAAGTTGGGATTATACCAAAAAAATCCCAAATTACAACTTTTTTTCCTGCGGCGCATCCGGTCCCGCCGGAAGCCCTGCATCGGGCCGCCGCGGCGCCGGACGGGCGTTGAAACGGTTCATCGCCGTCGCCAGCCCTTCGGCGAGGACGGACATCAACGCATCCGCTGCGCCGTCGAAAACCGCTTCGAGCCGCGGCCACTCGGCGGCCGTGAAATCGGCTAGAACGAAGGCGGCGGCATCGACCTCCGGGGGGCGGGGGCCCACGCCGAGTCGGAGGCGCGGGACGGCGGTCGTTTGGGCCACCTCCAGGATGCTGCGTACCCCCCGATGCCCGGCTGATGCGCCCCGGGCCCGGAGGCGGAACGTCCCGAGCGGCAGATCCAGGTCATCGTAGACCAGCAGCGCCTGGCGGGGTGTCCAGCCGTGCGCCGCCAGGACGGACTCGAACGCCTGCCCGCTCAGGTTCATGAACGTCTGCGGCCGGACCAGCAGACAGCGAGCGCCGCCTACCACCACCCAGTCCACGAGGCTCAGCGACTCGGTGCGGTGTTCCAGCCGCGTGACGCGGGCATCCCGCAACAGACGCTCCAGAAAAAGAAATCCGGCATTGTGCCTGTGGAACCGATAGGCCAATCCCGGATTGCCCAATCCAAAAACCGCACGGAGGTCCGCGGAATCCGTCATATCCCCCGTCAGGATTCTTCGTCTTCCTGCTCACCACCCGCAGCCGCGGCTTCAGCCGCACCTTCAGCGGGGGCCTCCTCGGCCACTGCGGCGCGCGTCTCTTCCACATGGGCGATGTTGACTTCCGGATCCATCAGGATCGTGACTTTATCGCCGAGCTGGAGGTCGCGGACCCGCAGACTCTGGTTGAGATCCAGGCCGCTGACATCCAAGCGAATCACCGCCGGGATGTGCTGCGGCAGACACTCGATGGGCACTTCACGGACCAGAACCACCAGCATGCCGCCGGCGGTCTTGACGCCGACCGGCACGCCGACGGTCTCGATGGGCACCTTGACCTTGATCACGCGCTGCTCGTTGACGACCATCAGATCGACATGGATCAGCTCGCCCCGGATCGGATCCAGCTGATAATCGCGAACCAGCACCGCCAGCTGTTTCATGTCGTCGACCTTGAGGTCGCAGATCTGGTTGCGGGCCTCGGGATTGTGCAGCAACCGGTCCATAAACGCCTGTTCCACCGCCAGCGGCAGGGGATCCGTATCCTTGCCGTACACCACGGCAGGAACCCACCCCGTCTCACGGAGGCGGTGTGAGCCGTTCTTGCCCAAATCCCAACGCCGCCGCGCTTCGATTGTCACTCTTTCCATCGGAATATCTCCTGCTAACGTTGATTTGCCAAACCACTCAGATAAAGAGCGTGCTGATTGACGTCTCGTAGTGGATCGAGCGGATGGCCTCGCCGAACAAGGCGGCCACCGACAGGATCCGGAGGTTCTTCAACCGCCGCTCCTCCGGGATCAGGATGGAGTTCGTCACGACGATCTCCTCCAGCGCCAGTTTGCCCAGCCGCTCGAAGGCGGGGCCGCTGAACACCGGGTGGGTGGCCGCCACCACGACTCGCTTGACCCCGCGCAGACTCAGCGCGTGCACGATCTCCACCACCGTGCCGGCCGTATCGATCATGTCGTCACAGATGACCACGGTTTTCGCTTCAACGTCGCCGATGATATGCATGACCTCGGCTACGTTGTCCGCGACCCGTCGCTTGTCGCCGATGGCCAGGCCCGCCTCAAGGCGCTTGGCGTAGGCCCGGGCTCTCTCGGCGCCGCCGGTGTCCGGCGACAGGATGGTCAGATCCTCGAAACAGCACGAGGAGATGTAGTCCAGGATCACCGGCGCCGCGAACAGGTGGTCCACCGGGATATTGAAGAAGCCCTGGATCTGGGACGCGTGCAGGTCCATGGTCAGGACCCGGTTCGCGCCGGCCGCGGTGATCAGATCGGCCACCAGCTTCGATGAGATCGGTACGCGCGGCTTGTCCTTACGGTCCTGGCGGGCGTAACCGAAATAGGGCATGACCGCCGTGATCCGGGAGGCCGACGCCCGCTTGCAGGCGTCGATCATGATCAGAAGTTCCATCAGGTGATGGTTGACCGGATTCGACGTGGGCTGGATGAGGAAAACGTCGCGCCCGCGGACATTCTCATGGCTCTGGAAGTAAATCTCGCCGTCGGAGAAGCGGGTCAGTCGGCATTCTCCTTTTGGGACTTTCAGATAGCGACAGATCTCCTCCGCCAACGGCACGTTGGCAGATCCGGAAAAGATGATCAAATCGCCCTTGACCAAAGAAGGCCTCCTCACCGCCGGACGGCGCCCGCGGGCACGCCGGAATCCGCCGGAAAAATTTGGCTGGGGAGGGAGGATTCGAACCTCCGAATGCAGGTTCCAAAGACCTGTGTCTTACCGCTTGACGACTCCCCAGCAGATCAATTCCAGTGGGAAAACAGATTGCGACGGTACTCGTCTCGGCCGATGAACCGGGTGCGGATAATCCGACCCGGCACAGACTGGCGGCACAGGCTACGCTCCGCCTCCATGCACGCAGCCGCAGTGTCAAAGAGCCCGTAAATCGAGGATCCGCTCCCACTCATCATCGTCCCGTCGGCGCCGCAATCCGCGATTTGTGATTTGATATGGAGCAACAGGGGAAATTCAGGAAAAACCGCCGCTTCAAAATCGTTCACGCCCTGGAATGCGTCCATTCGGCCGTCCGCGAGCACCCTGTGCAGGGGAGGAATTTTATTCACGAAACCCTTTGTTGTCAACTGAAAATTCAGGCGTCCGTAGGCCCAGGCCGTACTGACCGCCACCGGCGGGCACACCAGCAACACGTGACGGGACGGCGCGTCCGGCAGCGGCACCAGTTCTTCGCCGCGACCCAGCCCGAGCGCGGTGCCGCCCACCAGAAAGAAAGGGACATCCGAGCCCAGTCGCCCCCCCCAGAGCAGCAGGTCTTCCGAAGCACACGCCAGATCCCAGAGCCGCATCAACCCGACCAGCGTCGCCGCGGCATCTGCGCTCCCCCCGCCAAGTCCCGCCTGCATCGGTATCTGCTTGCGCAGCGTGATCCGGGCGCCGCGCCGGACACCGGTCTCCGCCTGGAGGAGCCGGGCAGCCTTCAAGCACAGGTTGTCCTCACCCGTGGGCACGTCCGGCTGGTCGCAGCGAAACACCAGTTGTCCGTCGGCGGCGGATTCCAGAACGACCTCGTCGGCCAGATCCACCGTCTGAAACACGGTTCGGATTTCATGGTACCCGTCCGGGCGAGGGAACATGACCTGCAGGTGCAGGTTGAGTTTCGCCCGGGCGGGTACGCGCAGCGTCATCGCCCACTCACCAGAAGAGCTCAAACTCATAAACACTGTCGCCGTTGGACGCATCCTCGATTTCGACGATCAGCGTGTAGTTGTTGCCACGGCTCGGTTGTTCCACAATCCGAACCGAGCCCCGGCCCGCGATCAGGTTCAGGTTGACGGTCACGTCCCTGGCGGGCAGCGGATCGGAAAACGTGTGGCTGGCATCGCGGATCGGCTGGGCCGCCAGGTGTTGCACGGTGACGGTGTTGCCTTTGATCAACAACCGGTCTTTGCCATCGACCCGTCCGCGCCACCGGATCACCCCGCCGTTGCTGACCGGCGTGGTGCCGGCCGGAGTGGTCCCGGCATGGGTGGTGCCGGCCATGGGCACGGTGTCGGCGGATCCATCCACTCCCCAGCGCAGGCCGAATCGGTAATCGGCGGCACCGCTTCGGTTCGAATCGTCCACCAGCACACTCACCGCATATTTGTTGGACCAGCTGGGCTGTTCGGTGATCTTCACCGAGCCGCGCCCCGAAAACACATGCAAGCTGACCGTTTGTTCCCGCTGGGGTAACGCCCGGCGCAACTGGCCCTTGACCCCTTCAGGCGGTTTGGACTGCAGATGCTCCAGCGTCGCACTGTTGCCGCGGATGATCACGCGATCCACGCCGTCCACCCGTCCTTCCCAATAGAAATCCATTTCGTCGGGTGTGATCGCCTCTTCCGGAATCGTCTTCGGCCAATAGAGGTAGATGTCGTACACGTCCGATCCGGAGAACTTCCCGTCGTCCACCCGGATGACGGCGGTGTAGCTGTTGGTGTAACTGGGCTGTTGGATGACCTCGACGGTTCCGCGCGCTCGCTCCGTGTACAACGCCGTTTCGACTCGGGCGGCCGGCAAGGCGGCGGTGTAGTCCACGCGCTGGTTCTTGATGGGCTGGGCGCGCACATGATCGATGGTCACGGTGGTGCCTTGGATGCGGATCATGTCCGTGCCGTCCACCTCACCGCGCCAATGGAAGTAATCGTGGATGTTCCGGTCCATGGTGGGGAACAGGGCAGCCGATTGTTCTTCCCACTCGAGGCGCAACCGGTATTTCTGGGGGTAGAGCGATTCGTTGTCATTGTCGATGAGAATTTTCAGCGTATAGTCGTTCCCCGCCGACGGCTGTTCCACAACGGTCACCGGTCCCGACCCTTCCAGCCGGGTCACGGTGATGGTCGCCGCCGCCGCGGGCAGGCCGGTTGTGGGATCGAAGCGCACCTTCAGATTGGTCAGTGGTTCGAAATTGCGGTGCTCCACGCGGATATCAGCCCCGCGGATCAACAGATAATCCGATCCGTCGACGCTGACCTCGACCACCGCGACGCCTGCCTGGATCGGGCTGGCGGCCATCAGGGCGACCAGCACCCAAAGGCCCAACACTGCCTTGCGCATATCGTCCTCCTGGGAAATTCGGCGGCCATCACATCCGTACAGGGACGACCGCTTGGTTCTAGAGGAATGATAGCACATCTTGCCGCCGGTTTCGGGCCGCCCAGGATTTCCCGCCCGTGAACGTTGGAATGTGTATAATCATGGTTTATGGCTCAGGAGCTGGCGATGGAACGGGATCGATTCTGCTTTTGTTGCGGGACGGACAATCCGCACGGTTTGCAGCTGCGGATCGCGCATGACGAGTCGACCGGCCGAGTCTTCACTGAGTGCGTGCTGGCTGAGCGATATCAAGGCTACCGGGGCACCGTGCACGGGGGCCTGCTGGCCACCCTGCTGGACGAGCTGATGGCCCACGCCGCGCTGCGGGTCGCTGGCGGACACGCGGCCACAGCCCGGATGGAGGTGGCCTTCCGCCGACCGGTGCCGGTCGGGGAGCCCCTCCGGGTGGAGGCTGAAGCGGACAAGGTCTCCGGTCGCCGGATCCAGACGCGGGGCTGGATCGTGAACAGCCGTGGGGAGCGCCTGGCCGAGGCCTCCGCCCTGTTTCTGGCCGTGTCCGCCGATGGATCTCCGAAGCCGGTGATGCGCTGAATCCGTCGGCCACTGGTCGTCGCTAAAAATGCTTGCATTCGGACCGCTTCTTGGCTATGATGCCGCCTTAAAATTTATGGGGCAATAGCTCAGTTGGAAGAGCGCGGCGTTCGCAATGCCGAGGTCGGGGGTTCGAGACCCCCTTGCTCCACCATTTTCGGAACGGCCCGTCAGGGTCGTTTCGTGTTTATCCCGATATGGTGACGCAGAAACCCAGAATCGAAATCACCGGCTTCAAGGCCCGCCACTACGACCGGCTGCTGGATCTGGTCAGCGCCGGCTATTACCGCCGTTTCCTCCGGCGGGTGCTGGACGACTTGGCCATCCAACCCGGCGAACGAATACTCGACCTGGGCGCAGGCACCGGCCGGCTGGCCGCCCAGATGGCACGGCGCACCGGCCCGGCGGGTCGGGTCGTCGGTGTCGAGATCGGCCCGGAGATGCAAGACTGCTTCCGGCGGCGGGCGGCGCAGCTCCCCAACATGGCCCTGGTGGAACGGCGCATCGACGAACCGCTGGACCTCGGGGAACTCTACGACCGGATTCTGATTTCCTTTGTGATGCATGGTCTCGAACACCACCAGCGTATTCTGGTCATCCAGAATGCCAGCGAGCTGCTGACCGCGGACGGCTGGTTGTGCATCCTCGACTGGAATGAGCGCGGCCTGGCCGGCTTCAATCCGCTGGTGCGGCAGTTGTTTCAACGGTTCGAATGCGAACAGGCGCAGGACTTCATCGCCCGTGACTGGCGCACCATCCTCGCCGATTACCGGTTCGCCGACTTCCGGGCGTGGTATTATATGCGGGGTTACATCCGACTGCTGACCGGGCAGAGATACTGACCGCGGTGCCGCCCGACGCGATGGACAGATGAGAATCACGCATCACTTAGCAGTGTTCCTCGTCACCACCCTGTTCATGGTGTCGATTTTCCTGCTGCTCTACAGCGCCACCCTGGCGTTCTCCGTCGCGCTCCTGCGAGACATCTTCGACGCCTTCCTCGGCATGCTCAGCCGGACGACGCTGGCCGACGCCGCACTCTGGCTCATCCAGTTGCGCGAATCGATCCACCCGAGCCTGCTGTTCATCGGATCGCTGGGCCTGACGATGCTGTTCCTCTATCTCGAATACATCATCCTGTCGGGCCGGGACGAGCACCTCCGCCACCTGCCGCTCGAGCTGCAGGCGGACACGCTGATGCGCGAGGGCAGGCTCCGCCGTGCTCTGCGTCTGTACAAGCAGATCGGCCGGTGGGACCGGGCGGCGGAAATCTACCGCCAGCGTCGCCAGTATCCCCAGGCAGCGCGCATGCTGGAACACCTGGGCAACGAGAGCCTCACCCGCGCCGGCGAATTGTACGAGGAGATGGGCCGGCTGGACCAGGCGCGCCGGGCGTACGCGGCGGCGGGCCAATACTTTTACCAGCGCCAAGAATGGGAGAAGGCCGCCAAGTACTATCTGAAGGCCGAGGACAAGGCGAGCGCGCTGGCGTGCTATGAGACGCACCTGCGCGATCTCCGGAGCCTCTACCCCCCGGAGCAGCTCCGGGAACGCTGCCAGAAGATCGTCCAGTTGGCCGACCAGCTCGGGCTCCCTCTGAAGGCCGCCGCTTTCTGCGAGACCGCCCAGGACATCCCCGGCGCGGTGCAATACTACACGCAGGGGGGCAATTTCATCCGGGCGGCGGAATTGCTGCTGGCTGGTGGGGAAACCGACCAGGCGCTGAAAGTCATGGGCAAGATCACGGCGGATCACAAACAGTACACCGACAGTCTGGTGCTCATGGCCCGCCTTCACTTCCGCGATGAGCGCTACCAGGAATCGTTGAAACACTATGTCGAGTACTTCAAGCGGGTGAAACCTTCCGATACCACGCTGGAGGAGTTCTTCCAGATGGGCCTCTGCCTGGAAAAACTCGGCCGGCTCAAGCACGCCCGCGACGTGTATGCGCGGGTGCAGAGCATCCGGCCCTTTTTCATGAACGTCGATGAGCGCATCGACGCGATCGACCACAAAACCAGCGAGCCGGATGCGATGAAGGCGATGCTGGACCAGGATGCCGCCGCCAAGGATGCCGGGCTGTCCGACGATTTCCTGATCCGGTTGGGGGAGCGCTACACGGAACTGGAAGAAATCGGTCGCGGCGGCGCAGGGATCGTTTATAGCGCGCGGGACAAGATCCTCGATCGCACCGTCGCATTGAAAAAATTGCCCACCTCGGTCACCCAGGACCCGGCCCGCCTGCAGGCCTTTTTTTCGGAAGCCAAGGCCATCGCCAAGCTCAACCACCCCAACATCGTGGCCATCCACGACATCATCAAGGCAGACAACGCCTACTTCATCGTGATGGAATTCATCCGGGGCACCACCGTCGAGCGGCTGCTGGAGGTCAAGGGCGCCCTGTCGCTCAAGCTGTCCCTGTATATCGCCCGGCACATGCTGCAGGCCCTGTCCTACGCCAACCGCAACGGCGTCAGCCACCAGGACATCAAACCGGCCAACATCATGCTCAGCGACGACAAGATCGTCAAGCTCACCGACTTCGGCATCGCCCGACTGTTCCACGAACTGCCCGGCCACTCCTCCGACATCGTCATGGGCACGCCCAAGTACATCTCGCCGGAGCAGCTCCAGGGATCCCCCGTCGACGAACGGTGCGACATCTATTCGTTCGGGATCACTTTTCACGAAATGCTCACCGGCACGCTCCCGTACCCCTTGGACGGCATCCTCCACCACCACCTGGTCACTCCGCCCGTGCCGATCCGGTCCCACAACCCCTCGCTCCCGGTGGAACTGGAGCAGATCGTCCTGAAGTGCCTCGAAAAGGATCGCCAGCTCCGCTATCCGTCCGCCGCCGTGCTGCTCGAGGAGTTGAAAGCCGCCACGGCCCGGCCGCCGAACTGATTCCCGGGAGACCGCCATGCGCCACTATCGTCAGGAACTGACTTTCCAGACCCCAACCCGGATTGCCCTCGTCAACATCACGCCACAAGTGGCAGAAGCCGTCCGCGCCAGCGGTGTGCGGGAAGGACTGTGCCTGGTCAACGCGATGCACATCACCGCCTCCGTCTTCATCAACGACGACGAACCGGGCTTGCACCAGGACTATCAGGATTGGCTGGAACAACTCGCGCCCCACAGCCCCACCGCGCGCTACCGCCACAATCGGACAGGCGAGGACAACGGCGACGCGCATCTCAAGCGTCAGATCATGGGGCGGGAGGTGGTCGTGGCCATCAGCGGGGGTGCGCTTGACTTCGGCCCCTGGGAGCAGATCTTTTACGGTGAGTTCGACGGACGCCGGCGCAAGCGGGTTCTGATCAAGATCATCGGCGAGTGAGATCCGGGCGCCGGTGCCGGTGTTACTCAGCCAGCCGGGCGGCCAGCAGGCGGCAATCCAGGGCATCGAGCGCGCCGGACCGGTTGAGATCGCCCATGTCCGGCCGGAGACAGGGCGGCTTGCCGGGCGCCAGGTTACCCACGACCAGGTGCAACAGCAGGCCCAGATCCCGGGCATCGGATCGACCATCGCCGTCCAGATCGCCGTCGGGCTCCAGGACACAGCGGATTTCGCGGCCGCTCACCTGGACATCGTCCACGTACCAGCCGCCCGATCCCACCACCAGGTCACAGCCCAGGCGGAAGCGGATCTGGACCCTTTGGCCGCCGTATGCGGCGAGATCCACTTGGGTCTGGATGAACCCCTGGCTGTCGCCGGACCAGGCGGCGCGCCGGCCCAGCGGATTGAGCAGGAAGAAATCCAGCTCGTGCGTGTAGCCGCCGGCGCTCATCGCCGAACCGAGGTCGGCCCACGGCTCCGTGGCGGTCCGGATCTCCAGGACGCCGCCGTCGGACTCTGTCTCCAGGTCGTAATCGTGCCAGAAGGTCAATGCCGCACCTTCAGGCACTTCAAACCAGGGGCTCAGCAACGAGTTATCCTTGATGTTGTCTTCCGCGGGGGTGAACCAGCTGGTTGCCGGAGAATGGCTCCACCCGCCGACCTGCGACCAGTCGGTCACTCCCTGGTCGAGCAGGTGGCTCCACCCGCCCGCACCCGCCTCCACGTCGTCCGCAAACGTGATCCGGTCCACCTCTTCGCCCGCGAGCAGCGCCATCGGCTGCTCCCACTGCAGCGCGTCGCCCGCTTCGTTCCGGCATTCGATGGTCAACAGCCAGTCCAGTTGCGCGCCACAGGCCAGCGCATCATCCAGGATGACGTAGAACTCACCGGTCGCGACGGCACCGACCGCCAACGTGGAGTAACCACTGGCCGCGGGGTCAATCTGGACCTCCGGCATGCCGGTGGCCAGGCTGGCGGTGACATCCACGGCGGGATTCGTGCCGATGTTCTGCAGAGTCAGCTGCATGGTCACCGACTCGCCCGGTTCCGGGATCCCGTCGCCGTCGCCACCCCAAAATTGCCAGTCGGTCGGGACCACCACCGGTCCCACCACCGGCATGAAGCAGAGGCTGAGCCCGGGTTCCACCACCGGTTCGCGGCAGGCGAACTGAAGCCCTTTCGTTCCGTTGTAATCCTCGATCCCCACCGTGGCGTCGGCGCCGAAGTCATAGGCCGGGTCGCCGAACGCGGTGTCCTGGTAATTCAGGTGGATCTTGTGGGTCGACTCCTCCAGCGCGACCTGGAACGTGACCGCCCCGACTTTGTTGTAATGCGCCACATTCAGCCAGGACACCACGAACAGCCGGTGGGGCGGCTGCCCGTCAACCCGGTAGCGGATGGCCGCCCCCGGCTTGGTCAGGTCCAGGTCGGTCCAGAACGCCGCGATGACCGCGTTGGGATTCTCCGGCCGGGGGATCTGCGTGTTGCCGGCGTCCCAATCGTAGACGCCGGTGAAGCGGAGCAGTCCGTTCGTGGAGATCAGCACCTGTTCATACGTCTTGCCGTAGAACTTGAACGGGAACCCGATCGGTACGACCGCGCCCGCATCATCCTGGCCGGCCAGGACGGCCGCTCCACCCGCCGGCTCGATCCAGGCCGGGTCCTGCGTCTGCATCAGGTAGTCCATCCGCTCCACCACCTCGCCCGAGACCACCTCCTGGTCGGCGGCCAGACCGGGCGCGCTGGCGAAAAACGTGATCTGGGCGCTGCTCGGGCCCGCCGGCACCCACCGTCCGGTGAACAGCCCGTCATTTGCACGGACATCGGCGTCCGCACCGTCGTCGCTCAGGGTGAGGGTGCGCGTGCCCGCCGCATCCACCACCCGGGCGGTGACGTGCGGCTGGTCCACCGGTTCGGCGCAATCGGTGCCCACCACGGCGCCCAAGGTCACGTCATCACCGTCCATGACGACGAATCCACCTGCAGGCTGGTCGGGGACAAGCCGGACGGCTGTCGGAGTGCAGGTCCAGTGCAGGGCGGTCTCGGGACAGCCGAAGAGGGTGGTTTCAAAATAGACCCAACGGTAACTGCCGTCGCCGGCCAGGGCGGCCAGACGCTGACGGGATTCGTTCAGGGCAAGACCCAGATTGCGGCGGAACTGCTCGAACACGGATCGCATGTACTCGTGGTCAAACACGTTGGACGTGCCGTTGGTGCCGCCGGACGCGTACCAGCCGTAGCGCGTGTTCATCACCGCGGCGAACGCGGCGGCGGTGGTACCCACGGTCATCCGCTCGGCGAAACAGACGTCGTAGACGAAGTTCCCCGGGTAGCAACCCTGGCTGTACACAAAGAACGGACAGGTGTTGGTGAGCCGGCTGACATCGGAGTTGTACAGCTTCAAGCAATAGGTGCTGTTGGCGTGCCCCAGGTGGTTGACGATGTGTGTGTCGTCGGTGTTGAAATAGGTGTCGATTAGCGTATCGGTCGACCACTCCGCACCCGGCGCGTCATACAGGCGCTCGGCGGGAATTCCGGCCATCGCCCCGTAAACGACATCCTTGCTGTCGCCGCCATAGGTCTGGTCGTCCAGCTTTTCGCCCAGCAGCAGCGTGCGGAAGGGTGGCGCAGAGTTCTCGTAAGCGATGATTTTCTGAATCTGGGTGGTCGCTTCCGTGGGGCTCGAGGCGGCGATGCGGCCCACTGCCACCTCCGCGAACAGGTCGGTCTCGTCGGCGGGCTCGCCGAACAGACTGTTGCCGTTCGCGTTCCAGTCGCCGTCGAGGGCGGCGAAATAGAGATCGGTGGGGATGGCGGTATCCACGGTGTCGCCGACCTTGCCATAGGTGCCCCGCCACGGGATGATCTCGCTGTCGCCGCCGAGCACCACCCAGCGGGTGCCGTGGCTTTGGTATCCGGAAGTGATGAACGTGCGGAGCTTGTGCGCGCTGTCGGTGCCCGGCGTGGCGGCGAGGATGTCCTCGATCCGGACGAGATGGACATTCAGACCCCGGCTTGTCTTGTGGTCGGCCAGCTCCTGAAAACTGGTTTCCAGCGCCGCGTTCGTCACGATCAGGTACTCCCATGCCGTGTCCAGCGATTTCTTCTCCGGCGGAGCGTAACCGTCCAAAGTCGCAGGATTGTCCACGAGCGCGGCCACATCCGCCCGGTCATCCGCCAGTGGGCGCCGCATGGGCGCGGCCTTGGCCCGCGGCTCCGGCGCCAGCGTGAGCACAAGCCGCATCCGGGGGATAAACTGCAGCTCACCGGCGGCCGGGTAGTACACCACCGGATGCAGCGTGAAGAGGGCGACCGGATACCCCTTCAGCCACTGCACGCCGGCCGCTGAGGCGCGGGCGGCGGGAAACGGTCCGGGTGTGTCGTAAATCCTCGGGTCGGGCGCCACCGCTTCGATGCCGGCCCCCGCTGTGGGGAACAGGCCGGGGCAATGGGAAACCCGGACCGGTCGACCCAACAATACCGGTGCCTCGGCCTTGAGGTCGAACCCCGCCAGGCGGAATCCGGCAGGGAGGAGTACCCGACCGGTGAACACCGGCAGCATGGGCTGGCCGGGCTCCAGCGAGTCCGGGCAACCGGCGATCCGGACGTCCACCCGGCCGTCCGGGTGCCGCTCCAGCCGCGGCCGCTCGAAGCGGTATTCCAGCACGAGTTCCTCCGCGGCCATCCAGGCCGCGAAGAGATACAGCAGGACCAGCACACCAGCCATCCGTCTCATGAGCACCATCCTGACGGCGACATGGCTTCATTGTATGCTAAGCGTCGGCGGGGCGCACAACAATTCATGCCAGAAAAAACTGTGGGGCGGCGGACGACCGCTCGCCGCGCCATCCCCACGTGCTGCCGTCGGTCGCGGCCGGCCGTCAGAACCGGTAGATGAACGTGCCCTGGGCGCGGACGCTCTGGCCCTCGTTCAAGTCGACGTAGCGGGTCCACCAGGGCGAAACTTCCAGGCCCACCTGGACCGCGCTGGTGATGCTGTAGAAGAAATTGCCGAACAGCGCCATGTTGCGCGAGCGGTTGCCGGAGGCCAGGTCGCGGTTGACCGGGTCGTCCACGGCGCCGCCCAGGTTGAACTTCCACCCCTTCCACGGACCGAAGCCCACGGCGGCCCAGCCACCGATGCTGCGGATCTCATTGAGCCGGGCTTTGTTGAAGCCCTGGCCCACCGCCGCCAGGTAGGTGTCGACATTGGCGCCGCGCCAGAACTCGCCCTGCAGCGTCACGCCCTTGGCCAGCGGCAGCTGGGCGTCCAGACCCCACGAATACGTGTCGAGGTCCACGCTGTTGCCGGCGGCGTCCAGGTCGTACTCCTCCTGGCCCCAGTGGCCGTACACGCCCACCGTCGCCTTGCGCTTCTCGCCGAAGGGCAGCGTCAGCGCCAGTCGGCTCTGGACGGTGGGGAAGCCGGCGTCCTCGCCGCCGTCGCCCGGATCGTAACCGGAGGTGTGGCCGATGGTCCGGACGAACGCGCCCTGGAGCTGCAGCTTGGTGTCGCCGCCCAGATCGAATCCCTTGGTCAGCCGGAACTGCGGCCGGCGGTAGCCCGGATTGCCGGTCCACCACATCACGGTGTAGTTGATGGTGTCGGGCAGCAGCGGCGCGATCACGTCCGAGGTCTGGCCGGCCAGCAGGCTGAAGTCATGCTCCGGCCACTCCAGCTTCACGAACGCGTGACGCAGCATCGGCTGGGGCTTGTTCTCGCCGCCCTCCAGGCTGTAGAAGTCGATCTCGACGTTGCCGGTGGTCTTGATCGCGCCGGTGGCCGGCCCGTTGATATTGAGCCCCACCCGGGTCTGGTTGGCGGTCATGTTGAATTCATCGTCCTTGCCACCGGGCCCCTCGGGGAGCACCCACCGGGCGAAGTCACCCACGTCGGTCCGGGCGGTGTCGTAGGCGGCGTCCAGTTTGACGAAGCCGTACAGTTCCACGGCCGGTTTCTTTTTGGCTGCCGCTTCGTCCGCTTTCGCGACGGCGGCCGGTGCCGGCGCCGCAGCGGGGGTCGGGGCGGGCGCGGGAGCCGGGACGGCCGCCGGCTCGCGGAGCGCCAGCTGCCGCACCTCCGCGATCGCCACCTCGAGCTGGCGGATCTTCTCCCGCAGCTCCAAATTTTCCTTCTTGAGCGCCTGGAGCTCGTCCTGCACGGAGGCTCCCTGGCCCGGCACACAGCCGGCCGCGAGGCACAGCCACAGTCCGGCGATGATGAGAGGGTTACGCATGGCGGATACTCCTTATCGATAATTGGATCTCTTCATGTCCTGTCTTCGGCCCGCCCGAAAAACATGGCGGCGACACAATGCGATCGGTTACAATCAAGCGGCGACTTCAAAGAGCCGCCAACGGACCCGTCATTCGTCACCCAGGAGGCAGACACCATGGCCGACCAGCAACTCAAGACCGTGCTCGAGCGTGCCATCAAAAACGAGGAGGATGCTCACACCTTCTACACCCACCTGCACGATATCGTCCAGGACACCACCGCCCGGGAGGCCCTGCGGTTCCTGGCGGCCGAGGAACTGCGCCACAAGGAGTTCCTCGTCAACTACCTCGAGGGCCGGGTGGCGGCAAACAGCCTGTCCACCGACCAGGTGATCGATTACGGCGTCGCCCAGTACAACGACAAGCCGGACATCCAGAAAGACCTGGGCACCGCCGAGGTCTTCCTGGTGGCGGCCCACCGCGAGTGGAACGCGCACAAATTCTACCAGGGGCTCGCGGCTCTCCAGCCGGAGGGCGAAGTCAAACAACTGCTCACCGAGTTCGCCGCGCAGGAGCTCCGGCACAAGGAGAAGGTGGAGTACCTGTACAGCAACACCGCCTTCCCCCAGACCGCCGGCGGTTGATCACCCGCCGACAGCCGGCTCAGTGAGTCCGGCCGGGCCGATAATACTGGTGCAGCGACCGGTCGCAGGCCGGGCAGGTATGCCCGGGCCGGCAGTGGTCTTCAAACTCGCCGCGAAACGCCTTCAACAGGGTGGTCAGCGGAACGATCGGCGACTGGCCCAGCGCACAGAATGAGGCCTTTTTCATCAGTTGGGCCTTTTCCAGCATCTGGTCCAGTTCCGCCGGCGCCGCCCGCCGCTCCGCCAGTCGGCGCGCGTGGTGGTGGAGTTGCGCGGTGCCCACCCGGCAGGGGATGCACTGGCCGCAGGATTCATGCTCAAAGAAGGCCATGGTCTGCAGCAGGAAATCCACCGGACAGGTGGTGTCGTCGCACACCAGCACCACGCCCGAGCCCAGGGTGACCCCGTGCTTCATCGGCGTGTCGATATCCAGAGGCAGGTCCAGCAGCTCGCCGGTCAGGATCCCGCCGGAGCTGCCGCCGACCTGGGCGAACTTGAACGGGCGGCCGTCGCGGATCCCCTGTCCGTACACGTCGATGATCTCGCGCAGTGTGGCGCCCATGGGCAGTTCCACCAGACCGGTCCGATTCAACCGGCCGGACAGGCAGAACAGCTTCGTGCCGGGACATGAGACCGGACCCACTTCCTTGAACCAATCGGCGCCCCGGTCGAGGATCAGGGGAACCGACATCAACGTCTCGACGTTGTTGACCGTGGACGGCAGGTTCCGGAAGCCGGCCTGGCCGGGGAAGGGCGGCTTGAAGCGCGGATAGCCGCGCAGCCCTTCCATCGAGTTGATCAGCGAGGTCTCTTCGCCGCAGACGTAGGCACCGCCGCCTTCTTTGATGAAGACATCAAAGCTGAACGCCGTGCCAAAGAGATTCGTCCCGAGACAGCCTTTGGCCCGGGCCTCGTCGATCGCGTGCTGCAACGTGTCGATGGAGCGCCGGTATTCGCCGCGGACATAGATGTATCCGATCGTGGCGCCGGTGGCGAAGCCGCAGATGGCCATGCCCTCCAGCAGCAGGTGGGGATTGCCCTCCATCAGTACCCGGTCCTTGAAGGTGCCGGGTTCGCCCTCGTCGGCATTGCAGATCACGAACTTCTGCATCGAACCCTTCACCACGAACGACCATTTCAGGCCGGCGGGGAAGCCGGCGCCGCCACGGCCGCGCAACCCTGACTCCTTGACCACGGCGATGACGTCCGCCGGCGTCATGGCGACGGCTTTGCGCAGGGCCGCGTAGCCGCCGAGTCTGATGTAGCTGTTGATCCGCGCGGGATTGACGCGCCCGATATCGGCCAGCAACCGGCGGGTCTGCCGCGGATCATCGATGATCGTGGCCGCCGCGGCCGTTTCACGCCCGGACCCCTGGCCGTCGGCCGCCGCCGACTCCCGGTACGACCGGATGATCCGGGCCAGCCGCCGCCGAGTCAGATTCCCGTGCAGGTCATAATTGACCATCATGGCCGGGGCCACCGAACAGATCCCCAGACACTCGCACCGCTCCAGGTAGAAGAGGCCGTCCGGCGTGGCTTCGCCATCGCCGATACCCAGCAGCTTGTGCAGCGATTCGAACACATCAATGGCGCCGGCCGTGTGGCACGGCGTCGACTTGCAGACCCGGATCACGTAGCGGGCGCGCGGGGCGGTCCGGAACATGGTGTAAAAATCCACAAAACCGGCGATGGCGCTGGCGGGGAGGTTCATTTCCTCGGCCACCTTGCGCAGCGTGGCGGGATCGAGACAGTTGCATCCGGACCGAGTCTCCAGCTCCCGCAGGATCAGCATCAGATGCTCCTGCCGGCGACCGAATTTCGCCACCACCTCGCGGATGTCAGGCGTCATGCTCATTGGCCACCCCCCAGCGGATACACCTTTTCCACCTTGCAGGCGCACACCTTGAACTCCGGAATCTTGCAGCCGGGATCCAGCGCGTCGATGGTCAGTGCGTTGGCGCACGCCTCGGCAAAGTGGAACGGGATGAAGACCACGCCGGGTTTGATCTCCGGTTTGATCCGGATCTTCAGCCGGATACTGCCCCGGCGCGTGGAGACAGCAGCGATCTCCCCGTCAGCGAGCTCCAGGTTCTGGGCGTCATGCGGGTTGATCTCCACGTATGGCTCAGCCACAATTTCGTTCAGGATTTTGGAATTGCGGCTCATCGTGCCGGTGTGGAAATGTTCCAACAGCCGGCCGGTGGTCAGCGCCAGCGGGTACTCGGGATCCACCTCCTCGGCGGGTGGCGTATACTCGATGGCCGTGAGCAGGCCGAGGCCGCGCGTAAAGCGGTCCTTGTGCAGGTACTGGGTGCCCGGATGGCCCGGCGTCGGGCAGGGCCACTGGAGCAATTCCTTTTCAATCCGTTCGTACGTCATGCCGGCATACGACGGGGTTAACCGGCGGATTTCCTCAAAGATCTCCTCGGCGCTCGCATAGTTCCAACCGGCACCCAGTCGGTTGGCCAGCTGCTGAATGATCCACCAGTCCTCGCGGGCGTCACCGGCGGGTTCGACAACCCGGCGCATGAGCTGCACGCGCCGTTCGGTGTTGGATACGGTGCCCTCCTTTTCGAGGAAGGCATAGCCGGGCAGGACCACGTCGGCATACTGAGCCGTCTCGGTCAGGGTGATGTCCTGGACGACGAGGCAATCGAGCTTCTCCAGCGCTTCGATGACGTGGTGCTGGTTGGGATCGGACAGGACCGGGTTTTCACCCATCACATAGAGCGCCCGCACCTGACCCGCGATGGCCGCATTCATCGACTCGACGATCGTCAGCCCGGGCTTATCCGGCAGGCCGCTCACGCCCCAGGCCTGTTCCACCTTCTGCCGCGCTTCGGGATTGGTCACCGGCTGATAGGCGGTGAAGACGTTGGGCAGGCCGCCCATGTCGCAGGCTCCCTGGACGTTGCTCTGGCCGCGCAGCGGGTTGACGCCGCCGCCCGGCACGCCAATGTTGCCCAGCAGCATCTGGAGGTTGGAGACGGATTTCACTCCGTTGACGCCGGACTTGAACTGGGTGATGCCCATGCAGTAGTACACCGCCATTGGCTTGGCCGCCGCCAGCAGGCGGGCGGCGGTGACGATCTGCTCCGGATCCGCCAGTCCGCAGATGCCGGCGACGTGCTCGGGGGTGTACTTCTGCAGGACACCCTCGAGCTCGGCGAACCCCTCGCAGCGGGCCTTCACATATTCGGCGTCATGCAGCCCCTCGCGCAGGATGACGTGCATCAGGCCATTGAGCAGGGCGATGTTGGTGCCCGGCCGGATCTGCAGAAACACATCGGCATAGCGGGCCAGTTCGATCCGGCGGGGATCGGCGACAACGAGCTTCTTGTTGCCGCGGATGACCGCCTTCTTGATCATGGCCCCGATGACGGGGTGGTTTTCCGTGGTGTTGGAACCGATGACGAAGAACGCCTCCGAGATCGGAATCTCCCGGATGGAGTTGGTCATGGCTCCCGAGCCCAGTGTGGCCGCCAGACCGGCGACCGTGGAGCTGTGTCAAAGCCGGGCGCAGTGATCGACATTGTTGGTGCCGATCACCGCGCGCATGAATTTCTGCAGCAGGTAGTTTTCCTCGTTGGTGCACTTGGCCGAGGTGAAGGCCATGACGGCGTCAGGCCCGTGTTCGGCCTTGATCCGGCCAAATGCTCCGGCGGCGCGGTCCAGCGCCTCGTCCCACGTGGCGGGGACCAGTTCGCCGTCTTTGCGGACCAGCGGCTGGGTCAGGCGCTTGGGGCTCTGGACGAAGTCGAACCCGAACCGACCCTTGACGCACAGGTGCCCTTCGTTGGGGCCGTCCAACGCGCCCTCGGCCTTGACCAGCTGGCCGTCCCTGTTGGTGAAGAAATCAATCTTGCAGCCGACGCCGCAATAGATGCAGATGCTGGATCTCCTGGTCAACTCCCACGCCTGGCCGCGGCCGAGCACCGTCTGGAACGACAGCGCGCCGGTGGGGCAAAGCTGCACGCATTGACCGCACTGGACGCAGTCGGATTCGCCCAGCACGTCGGTGATGCCGGTGGTCAGGTGGGCGTGGCTGCCGCGCCCGGCAAAATCCCACACCCGGTTCATCTGGATTTCACCACAGGCCTTGACGCAGCGGCCGCAGAGCACGCAGCGGTTCTCCTCTCGCCGCAGCCCCTCGCTGGAGGACACGTCGCGGGACCGCACGTTGCGGGGCAACCCCGCCGGCGGCGGCGTGTCCAGCCCGTGCTCGTGGCACAGCGCCTGGAGTTCACAACCTCCGTTCGCCTCGCAGTAGAGGCAGTTATGATCCCCCTCGGCCAGGAGGAATTCAAGAATCCCCCGGCGCATGGCGGTGATCTCCGGATCCGCCGTCACGATTTTCATCCCATCGGCCACCGGTTCGGTGCAGGCGGTCTTGAACATCGTCTGGTTGACCCGAACCAGGCAGATCCGGCAGGCGCCCGTGCGGCTGATCTGCGGGTGGTAGCAGAGCGTGGGGATGCGCACCCCCTCCGCCCGCGCCACGTCGAGGATGGTCTGCCCGCGCCGGCACTCCACCTCCCGACCGTTGAGCGTGATCTTGATGGTTGGCATGGTCTTATCCTTTCGCGGGTGTTACTGCAGGATTTTGCGGACGGTTTCGATCAGCTTCTTCGGCGGGATCGGCTTTTCCAGAAAGATGTTCACGGGCCACGGCCGATCGGTGATGTGCTGGAAGGTTTCCACGTAATCGGGCGACTGGGCCATCGCCGTCAGCATGACGATGGGAATGTCTCGCGTGGCCGGATCGTCCCGCAGCTCATAGGCGAGGTCGAACCCGTCGGTCTGGGTGTCCATCATCACATCGAGCAAGATCAGATCGGGATGCTTTTGCAGGATTCGCTCCTTGGCCGCCTGGCGGTTGCCGGCGGAACTCACTTCGTACCCTTCGGCCTTGAGGACGATCGAGACCACAGCAACCAGATCGGGATCGTCGTCGACAATCAGAATTTCTTGCGCCATGACACAACATGCTCCTTGATAAAAAACAGCGCCGGACGCGGGGCCCGGCACCGCGCGATGATCAGACGGATTTCGGGGTTTCAGCGGGCGTCAGTTTGCTGTCGTTGAGCAATAACGAGAACACCAGACCCACCGCAAGGAACGCGGCACCGGTGTAGAACGAGTAGGTGGCCGCATTCTCCGCAAACTTGTCCTTGATGAGTGCGAAAATCTGCGGACCGACAATGCCGGCGGCGGACCAGGCGGTCAGGATAACCCCGTAGACTTTGGGCATCAGCTTGGCGCCGTACACATCCCCGACGAAGGCGGGCATGGTGCCGAAGCCGCCACCGTAGCACAGCAGGACGTAGCAGACCAGGATGCCGAAGATCCACGGATTGCCTGTGAACACCATGAAGATGAACGCGACGATCTGGGTGGCCAGCAGCAGACGGAATACGTTGGTTCGGCCCAGCTTGTCGGACAGGCCGCCCCAGAGGAACCGGCCGAACCCGTTGAACAGCGAGCTGATGGCGATCAGGGTCGCACCGACGGCGGCCAGGGAGGCAACCGCTGCGGCGATGGTTTCGGCCGATGCGCCGGCGGCTTCCAGTGCCTTGACGTTAAGGGCGCTGTCCGCCTTCGCCACGATGTCCTGCATCAGCGGCGACTGGAGGGAGATCACGGCGATGCCGGCGCAGATATTGCAGAAGAAGACAATCCACATCATGATGAACTTGGCCGACAGCAGGTAGCGGGACAGGGGCGCGGTGGGTGCCGCGGCGTCAGCGGCGGCCTTGGCCGCGCCGCCCGGCGGATTGTAGCCCGCCGGCACAAAACCGGCCGGCGGATTCTTCAGGAACGCCGCAAAGATCACGCACAGCACCAGGAACGCCACGCCCAGGTACAGGAAGACCTGGACCAGATTGCCGCCGGTTAACTCCATCAGGAAGGGCGCGAACACCTTGGACATGATCAGGGCGCCGAAGCCGAAGCCCATGACCACCATGCCGGTCACCAGCCCTTTCTTGTCGGGAAACCACTTGGCCGCGGTAGCCACCGGCGTCACGTAGCCGAGGCCGAGCCCGCTCCCGCCGATGACGCCGTAGCCCAGCAGCAGCAGCGGCAGAGAGTGCTGGCTCAGGGCGAATCCACCGATCAGGTACCCCAGGCCGAACAGGATGCCGCCGGTGACAGCCAGTTTGGTGGGGCCGAACCTGGCCAGGTTGATGCCGCCCCAGGCAGCGGCCAGACCCAGGAAGCAGATGGCGAGATTGAACGCCCACATCACCTGGGAATTGCTCCAGCTATAGGTGGCGACAAGCGGCTTTTGAAAAAAGCTCCAGGCATAGACGGTGCCAAGAAGGACCATCAGCAGGGTGCCCATGATGGCCACCAGCCAGCGGTTGGGTGTGGATGCGGTTGTATTCAAGCTATTTCCCTCACAGCAGAGATTATTCCGGTATTCCGCCAGATCATTGTTGTTCGAGGCGCGCTATTTTATGAGATTCCCGCCCGAGATACAAGCGGATTCGTGTAATATTATACTGTCTATGTAAAGCACTTTTGGCAGCAGCCCGCCGGCGATGCTACCATTCATGTCATGCGGAGGTCCGCACAATTGGAAGAGCACGAGATCGTCCGATATCACGCCCAGGGCGCCGAGGTGCTGCGCGACGCGCTGGTCGCGGAAGCGCGAGTGAGCATCTGGCTCAACGGCAAGGAAGCGGCCAGCCTGATGGCCCTGCCGGCGGAACTCGAGGAATTGGCGCTCGGGTTTCTATTCAGCGAGTGCTACTTCGACGATCCGGCCGTCGTCCGGGAGGTCACGATCAATCCGGGCCTGCACGCCGTCTCGGTCACCCTGACTGAGCCGGCCCGACTGGAGGCATCGGAAGCCGTCCGCACGTTCACCACCGGCTGTGGCCGGAGCGTCTCGCGCCTGTCACCCGTCTGGTCAGCCTGCTTCCAGGTGCTCCGCTCAGCGGCCACCCATCCGGTTCAGGAGATCCTGGCTGCGATGCGCCGTCTGATCGGGAGTTCGCGCCTGTTCCGCGACACGGGCTGCGTGCACACCGCCGGACTCTGGCAGGCGGGAGATCTCCGCTGGATCTGCGACGACATCGGCCGGCACAATGCGGTGGACAAGGTCGTTGGTCATGCCCTTCGGACGCACTGGCCCGTCGGTGACGACGCCATGCTGGTGAGCACCGGTCGCCTGAGCAGCGACATCGTTCTCAAATCCATCCGGGCCGGGATTCCGCTGCTGGTGTCCCGATCGGCGCCAACCAGCGGCGCGGTCCAAATTGCCGCCGCGCACGGAATCACCCTGGTGGGATTCGCCCGAGCGGAGCGGTGCAACGTATACACCCACCCGGACCGGGTCCGCCTGTCATGAGCGGCGAGCGGTTGCCCGCCGCGGGACTGGTGCTGGCCGGCGGGGGCAGCCGGCGCATGGGTCGGAGCAAACTGTCCCTGGCCTGGGACGGGGGCACATTGCTGACGCGCATCATCACCGTCCTGAACCACACCGTGAAATCGACCTGGATCGTGGGCCCGCCTGACGCCACCCCGTGGCCGGTGCTTCCCGGGGTGCGGTTCATCAGCGAGGAACACTCAATCGGTCCATTGGGCGGATTGCAGGCCGGCTTGGCCGCGATGGCCGAGCCGGTCGGCCTGGTGGTCGCAGCGGACATGCCGTTCGTCGGACCGGAGGCCATCCGGCGCCTCTGGCGGCTGGCCGCCGGCGCGGAGGTCACGGTGCTGCGAGCCGCCGACGGCGCCCATCCCCTGTTCGGCGTGTATCGGCGCAGCTGCCTGCCCGCCATTCAGCGGGCCATTGAACAGGGGCAGCACCGGATGACCAGCTTCTGGGATGCGCTCCCGGTCCGCGTGATCGACGTGGGCGACAACCCGTTCTGGGCCCGGGTGCTGTTCAACGTCAACACGCCCGCCGATTACCGCCGCGCCCTGCGCATCCGCGCGGAGAGTGCAACCGGCGATTGACCGTCGGCCGCCAACCGAGCGCGGTGCAGGCGGCTTGTCTAAGGAAGAACGGGGATGGCGGAGGCGGCTTCCGGCGGTTGGTTGGTCACCAGGCACAGCGGGTTGGCGTACATGCCGGGGATCATGTCTCCCAGCGAACGGGCCCGGATCGACAGGAACGGCCGCTCCGCCAGAACCCGGTGGGGGATGCCCGCCTGCTCAAGCACCGCCAGCTTGTCTTTGCGCATGAGGCAGTAAATGGTTTGCCGGCGCTGGAAGAAATTGTGGATCTCGCCGTCATAAAACAACTCGAGGATGGGCCGGCGGGTGTAATAACACAGGGAGGGCAGCGCCGTGTCAAAATACGCCACGTAATCATCGGGCCGGGCGCGTTCGTTGATCATCGCGGCCAGTTGGGGCACCTGCCGGAATTTTTCCAGAGCCGGAACCACCTCATACACCAGGAACAGACAGGATACGTACACCCCGGCGAGCGGCAGCGCCAGGGCCACCCGCCACCGGCGGTCGCCCGACCAGATCCAGCCGAGCACCATGAGGCCCGCCATGACCGGCAGAGTGATGGTGAGCAGCAGGTGACGGTCGAGAATCTGCCGGCCCACCACGTACGACAGCAGCACGACGCCCAGGCCGAGCAGGAACACCCCCCGGAGCACCCACGGGACCCATGCCGGCGGTTTGGCGGCTCCGGCCAAGCGATGCCCCAGCCACGCCAGCGCGATCGCCGCCGCCGGATAGGAGGGTAGGATGTAGTACTCCTGCTTGTTCTTGGACAGGCTGAAGAACAGGATCGGCACGGCGAACCAGATCAGCAGCAGCACAAGCCGGGACTTGTCCCGTTCGTCCAGCTCCGGCCAGTGGCGGCGCCACACCACCACTCCCGCCACGAACAGCAGGCTCCATGGCGCGAAATCAGCCAGGAAAATGGGCAGGTAATAAAATGGTCCCCGCTGCGGCCCGAAATCCTCGACGGTGAAGCGGCCGAAATTTTCCACCACCAGCAGGCGGTAGATCGTGTCAACGCTCAGTGTGCGGGCCAGGCCGACGTACCAGGGGAGCACGATCAGAGCAAAGGCGACGACAGCCAAGGCGACGGCGCCCCAGGGGACATGCGGCCATTCCCGGCGCCACACCAGGTAGGCCGCGGCGATGATCAGGGGCAGGGCCACCGCCACCGGCCCCTTGTCCATGAACCCCAGGCCGAGGCAGACACCCATCCAGATCAGATCGCCGGGACGCCGCGCCTCCAGATAGGCGTGCAGGTAGAACACCGCGGCCGTTACGCAGAACAGCAACACCATGTCGATGACGCTCCGCCGGCCCATCACGAAAATCCGGGGGGTCAGCGCCGTGATGGCGGCGGCGGCCCAGGCGACGGACCGACTCATGGTCAGCCGGAATGCCAGCTGCCAAACCACCAGCAGCGTCGCCAGTGCAAACGCGGCGATGACCAGCCGCTGCGACCACACGCTCACGCCGCCCAGGCGGTACGCAACGATCACCAGCCAGTAAGCCAGCGGCGGCTTGTTGAGGCGGGGCTGGTAGTTGAAGGTGGGCACGAGGTGGGTGCCGTGCTCCATCATCTCGCGGGGCGTCTCAACGTAGAACGCCTCATTGGAATCCCAGATGCTCGAGGTGCCTGCGTGGATCAGGTAGAGGGCCGCCAGCAGGGCCGCCAAGGCCAGCGCGACGGGTTTGCGCCCCAGAATCTCCTCGATGTGCACGATATCTCTCTCCACCTGTGCCTGGCTGGCGACGGTCCCGACGGGGCGCCAGGCCGCCACCCGTTGCGGCCGCGTGATGCGCCGCGGATCAGAAGCTGCAGCTCAGCGTCACCCCTCCCCACAGGGCATCCGCCTCGCCGTCCCAGTTGATGCCACGCAGCGCCTCCTTGCTCTGCGTGGTCAGCGGGAACGAATACGCGATCTGGCCGTCCAGGCTGAACCGCTCGCCCAGGGGGACCGACAGGGCAGTGTAAAGCTCCAAATTGTAGAACTGGGTGAATGGCTCGCCATCCGATCCGGACCCCATGACCTTGTGCCGGATGTTGAAGCCCATGTTGGCGCCCGTCGCCAGCTCTACGTCCCGGGGCAGGGTCCAGACACGTTCCAGGGTGCCCTGCACAAAGGCGCCGTCCCCTTCGTCGAAATCGTAGTAGACCGCCACCTTGGGCGACACCCACCCCTCGTGGCCGACGCTGACAAACACCTCCTGGGTGGACGGATAATTCGCGATCCAATACATGATGTACCCGGCTTCCAGCTGGAGGCCCCGCCACTCCCACGCACGTCCGACATTGAAATCGATCTCGTTGGAGTCGCCGCTCCCGGGTTCCAGATTGGACCAGATGCCGGCATACCACCCGGACACATCGACCGTCACCTCCGGCTGCAGTACGACGCCCTCGCTCAGCAGCTGACCCCGCCAGAAGTAGCGGGAACAGAAGCCCACCGCGGCCTCACCCGTGACCTCGGCGGCGCACACGGCGCCGGTCGCGCCGGCGGCGACGATCAGCGCGACGACAGCCCACCGGGACCATGAACCCATCACGTTTGCCGGGTGTCCGTCCATATGCACCTCGCTGTGCGGAATGCGCGCAGCATAACACCACCGGTCCATGCTGGCAAGGGTCAACCCAGCCGGCTGCCGATGCCGATTGCGGCAACTCCACCGGGGGATCGACCGGCCCTTGCCTTCGACGGTGCCAGTTTCTACAATACGGTGACGGTCTGTCACCGATTCTGCAATCAGCACGGAGGCTGCATCATGCGACGCATCACCTGGTCGGCCTGTTACCTGTCGCGCCGCGGGACGCTGGTCACCGGTCTCTGGCTGGGACTGGCTCTGGCGCCCGCCGCCGCCGGCAGGGACGCCCTGCCTCCGCCCACGTCGGTGCTCGCTGAGCTGACCGCCGCCGCCCGTTCGACCAAGCCGGCGGATGTGAAGCACCGTCTGAACCGCGCGGATTCCCTCCTGGACCATGGCGCCGCGGTCGACGAGCGGGACGACCTGGGCCGCAACATCCTGCACTGGGCGGTGATCACCGCAAGCACCGCCACCCGCCGGGCCGAGCAGGAGCGCGGCATCGAGGTCCTGGAACATCTGCTGCGCCATGGCGCGGACCCCAACTGCCGGGACGTGTTCGGAAACGTGCCGCTGGATTACGAGGGATTCGCGCCGTACGAGACCATCCAGGACCTGCTGCTGGAAAACGGGGCGGAAGGCCGTGAAGTCAACACGGTCGCCCACCGACTGGCGGAACAGGTGGCGCAACTTGAGACCGCCAGCACCGCCGGCGACATGGACCGGCTGCGCGCCTTGCTGGAGGCCGGTATCCCCATCGGGACCAGCCTGGACATCCGGCTGACCTCCGCCGTCGGCAGCGCCCGGTCCCGCGCCGGCGAGCTCGTCGAGGGCGTCATCTGCGCGCCGGTGACGGTGAACGGCCGGGCCGTGTTCGGCGCCGGGACCCGCATCCGCGGAACCGTGCTGCGCACCCAAAAATGCCGCAATGCCTATGACCGGGCCAACCTCATGCTGGACCTGTGCGACGTGATCCTGCCGAACGGTTCCCACCTGTGCCTGACAACCCGGCTGCAGTCGGTGGACAACGCGCGCGAGACGGTCCGCGACGGGCTGATCATCGGCATCGCCTACCCGCACAACACCGCCAGCCGGATCTCCATGGGGTTCCACATGCTCGGCAAGCTGTACCCGGCGGTGGGTTACGCATTCGACAGCGCCATGTACGCCTTCGGCCTGACCTACCACCGCGAGATCGACTACCCGGCCGGCACCGAGCTCACCGTCCAGGTGCAGCTCCCCTGCCGGTTCGCACCGCCCGCCGGCGTAACGCCGTGGCCGGAACTGACCCTCGACGAGGCGACTGCCGCACACCTTCGCAGCGGCCCTGGCCGCACCGAGTCCGCCGACGGCCGGCCCGGCGACTGTGTCAACATCGTGCTGCTCGGAACCGCCGCGCAACTGCGGCAGGGATTTGAAGCCGCGGGTTGGACCCCGGCGGAGAAGACGGGCATGGTCTACGGCGCCAAAACGTTCCTGGCCGTCCTGCAGCAGAAGGGCTACGCGACGGCGCCGGTGTCCACTTTCCTGATGGGGGATCGGCCGCCGGACCTGGTGTTCCAGAAGCAACTCAACACCTTCGCCAAGCGACATCATGTCCGGATCTGGCGGCTGTCTGAGCCCGTCGGCGGCGAGACCGCCTGGCTGGCCGCCGCCACACACGATGTGGGCATCGGCGCGGAGAAAGCCGGACTGTCCTGGTACCACCGGATCGATTCCCATATCGACCGGGAACGGGACAAGATCGCCGCCGACCTCATGTTCACGGGGCTGCCCCGGGGCGTCTGCTGGCTGGACCGGCCGGACTTCCCGCGCACCGCCAAGAACGCCACCGGGGACGATCTGGTCACCGACGGCCGGATGCTGGTGCTCGCCTTCCCGGCGCACGCGGCGACCGCCGGTACCGGGTCAGCCGATTAGTACCGCCGTTGGAAAAACGCCGGCGGCTGCGCCGCGGGATCATAGCCGGGCACCCAGCGCGCCACCTGATCCGCCCCCTGGCTGAGGCGCTGCACACACCGGGCGCTGAACTCGTCCAGCAGCCGGCGGGCTTTGTCTGCCCGCCCTCGCCGCACCAGCTCGGCGGCGCGGCGGCGGACCTCCCGCCACTCCTTCAACTCCTTCCGCTCCAGCCCGGCCCAGTGGGCGCGGATCCGCCGGATCACCTCGTCCGACTCGCCCCAGCGGGCTTCCAGGTTCCGCGACACCGCCGCCAGCCGCCACCACAGCGACTCCTTTTCATAGGCGCTCCCCGCGCGGGTCAGTTCCGCCGGGAGCCGGAGGTCCAGCGCCGGGAAGAACGGAACATACGCGTTGAGACATGGCACGTGCAGGCACGCCCACAGGGTGCCGCCCAGGCTGTCGGCCACGCCGGGCTCGGAAACGGCGATCATCGAGCCCACGGTACCGCCGTAGCAGATGGTGCGCACCGGAACCCCCTCCAGCAGGGAGCCGGGCAGAGAACAGTGCGGATCGACGCCTGGCGTGTGCGGCCGGATGGAGCGACCGTCGTCGGTCCGGAAGGTCCAGGCCTCGAAATGGTCCCGGAGCACGGCGGCAATCCCCTCCACCGTGATCCGGCCTTCGATCCGCCGCATCCGCTCCATGCCCCGGCGATAGCGCATCTCGTTGTAGTGGGTGTTGTCCGGGCCGTGATAATCCTTGCTGTATGACAACCGGAAACTGAATCGCCCGTTCTCCTCGCGGTACTGTCCCTGGGCTCGGGCATGTTCCATGAGCTCGCGGCGGCGCAAATGGAACCGGTCTGAATCGTCGGGCAGGTCGGGGTCGGTGATTTCGAACCGGTTGGCCCGCACACAGACACCGTCGGTCACCCGGACGGCCGCCCAGCGGTTGCCGGTGGTCTCGATGATCCAGATCTCAGTGGGGTCGGCGACGGTGTAGATCTCGGGCACCCGGCTGTGATGGCTGGCGATGAGCGCATCCACCAGGTCCACCGCTTCCCGGGCGGTGCGGCAGCGCTCCAGGATCAGGCGGGTGATGTCGTTGTCGTGGAGGGCCGGCCCGTCGAAGGTGTCCCAGGTGTTGCCGTCGTTGTTGGCCACGCTCACCTGGTGCCGGTTCATGCCCATCCCCACGCCCCAGCGCCACAGCCGGTCGTTCCGACTCCGTTCATCCATGGATTTGAAGCCGAGCAGCTGCCAGGTCTGGCGGGCGGCGTCGATGGTGATGAACTGCGTCGCCAGCGTGGCACCAGCGGGGTGTTCACCGTCCGGCTGAAAGTGGAGGATCTGGCCGGAGTCGACGGGGTAATCACGGTTTTTGCCCAGGATGGTCACGCCGTCGCGGGTGGCGCGCCCGGTGGCGCCCACCATGGTGCAGTCGGCGGCCTGGACCTGGGCCGCCAGCAGGGCCGCCGCCAGGAGGAGCCAGCCGACAATGGTCCATACGGTGCTACGCTTCATGGTTCCGCCTCAGGTTGTATTGGCTGGCGGCGACGGCCGCGCGACGCCGGCGCGTCATCCGGAGCCGCCCGCCGCGGGATCGTGTCCGGATCAGTAACCGTAGGCCGCCACCACCGCCTCGGGGCCGATGTCATTGCCGTTCTGATCGATGTGGGCAAAGTTGTAGTTGTTCCCGTTCGTGAGCTTGATGTGAAACGCCCGGTACATGCCGATGGGCAGCCGGTTGGTTTTGAATTCCTTGATGGCCGAGCGCGGCACTTCGAAGTCGTCCGTGCGGCCGTCGATGGAGCGGATGGTCCGGTAGACCACCCGGTCAGGATAGATGGATAAATGGCCGATGCAGAACAGCGTGAAGTCGCCGCTGTGGTCGTGCCCCACGAGGAACGTCTGCGCCTGGCTTTCGACGGCGGCTTGCTGCTCCGCGTGCTCCAGGTTGCTCATCAGTTGGCGGTAGTCGCTGTTGGCGGGGAAAAACTGCATCAGCAGCCGGCACAGGCGCTTCGCGGACGCCAGGTCGCCCGAGTTGATCTGCGACTGCATCTGGCTGTGGACCATGGAGACCGCGTCCTGCTGCAACTGCAGGGCGTACGCGTGGCCGGGATCGCGCCGGAGAATCTCCCCGGTGAGCTGCAGCACGTTGTTCCCGGGTGGTTCGATGAACCGTCCCGCGGAATACGCCTGGTAGGCCTGGGTGGACAAGGCCTGCAGCGGATCGTCCACGGGTGTTTCTCCACCCGAGCCGGGCTGGTCGCCTTTGTTCGCCCATTTGCCGGAGTCGGGCGGCTCCTCCGCCGGCGGTGGCGGCGGGACCGGTGTCGGTTGCGGCTTGGCGTCTTTCCGCCCCTTGTCCGACTGCGCCGCGCCGCCGGGAAGCACGGGCAGCGTGAGCGTGCCGGTCGGCTGGCTCGATGGCGGACTGGCGGCCGGCAGGGACGCGGGGGTTGTCACGGGCGGAGTCTGGGTGCCGCCGGAGCTGCCGCCGGCCACCGTGGTGGAGGCGGTCGGCGTCTTGGGTGACGGTTTGAGTAACACCGCCAGCACCACGACCGCCAGAGCCACGATGATCAATCCGGCAGCGGCAACACCTCCGATTATCAGCACCTTCTTCTTGCTGGTATCGGGCCGGGCGGCGGGGAAACCGGTGCCCAGCCGCGAGTCAAACACGGTGGCGCCGGGAATCTGAACACCCTGGGTGCCCGGCGGATACGCCTGGGTGCCACCCGGATATGCCTGCGTCCCGGCAGGGTACGCCTGGGTGCCCGGCGGGTAAGCCTGTGTTCCGGCGGCGTACGCCTGGGTGCCCGGCGGCGGCGGGGGCGTGCCCGCCGGTCGGGCCGGGGCGGCGCCCGTGGCGGCATAGGCGGCGGTGGCGCGGGGCGGCGGCGCCGTGCGGAGGGCCTCCTGCAGCGCCGCGCCGAGCGCCTGCGAAAATTCTTCGACGGTCTGATATCGGGTGCGCGGATCCTTCTCCAGGGCGTGCAGGACCGTCCGGTCGAACACCTTGGGCAGCTGCGGTAGGACCTTGGAGGGCGAGGGCGGCGGTGTGCGCACGTGGGCCTGCATGATCTCGAAATCGGTGCTTCCCCGGAACGGCACCGTGCCGGTGAGCAGCTCGAAGAGCGTGATGCCCAGCGCGTAGATGTCGCACCGAAAATCAGTCTCCTTGCCCTGGATCTGCTCGGGCGACATGTAGTACAGGGTGCCCACCTGCAGGCCGGTCTGGGTCAGGCGCGACTGGCCCATCACCCGGGCGATGCCGAAGTCCATGACCTTGACGATGCCTTGCCGGTTCACGATCATGTTCGACGGTTTGATGTCCCGGTGCAGGATGCCCATCCGGTGGGCCTGGCTCAGGCCGAACAGGGCCTGCTGGAACAGCGGCACGGCCTCGTGAAAAGGGACGGCGCCGCGCTGCCGGATCATCTGCTCCAGGTTCATCCCCTCGACGTACTCCATCACCATGAACAACTGGTCCTGGTGGCGGAAAAAATTGTAGAGGGTGCACACGTTGGGGTGGTTGAGCTGGGCCTGGGTTTTGGCTTCGGCAAGAAACCGCTGGATCAGGCTGGCTTCCTGCGACAGCTCTTTTGACAACACCTTGATGGCGACAATGCGGTCCAGGTTGATGTCCACCGCCTTGTACACCGTGCCCATGCCGCCCTGGCCAATTTTTTCCAGAATTTTATAGTGGTCGATGACTTGACCGATCATGAGATGCCCCCGATCACAATCTCCGGAATTTCAGATATACGCCGCCGATCCGGATCAGATCCTCGTCCGCCAGCAGATGGCGAGGGGACGGTTGGGTACCGCTGTTGACAAACACGGGCCCCTCCAGCCCTTCCAGGTACAGGCCGTCCCGCTCCTTCACCACCCGCGCATGGCACGGAGCCACCCCTGCCTCCTCAAGCCGCAGGCCGGCGCCATGGCCCGAGCCGACCACCAGCTGCTCGCGGTCGAGGCGGACATCCACAAACTTGGCGGCTCCGCTCATGACCACCAGCCATCCCAGCAGGGGCAGACCGCCGGACGGGCGCGCCGGGGGAGGCGTGAGCGGCAGCGTGGGCATTGCGTCAGCGGACGCGATGTCCGCCACCGTCGCACCCGGAGGCGTTCGGTAGTGTGCGGTATAACCGTCCACCACCGTCGCCCGCAACGGTGAAGCGGGAGCCAGTTCGGTGGGTGAGGCGACCGGCACCGGAGGGGGAGTGGAACTGCCCAGTGGCTTCTGCACCCCGTCCTCGCTTCGGGCGCAGTAGGGGCACTCGGTCATCCACTCCTCCATCGGGTGTCCGTGCGCACAGAACTTCAGCATCGTTCCACTCCGGCTCCGCCCCCGAACCGCGGATCACTCCACCCGGAAGATCGCCGCCTGTTTGCTTCCCAGAATGATCCGGTCGCCGCTTTTGACGAAATTCTGCTGAACCCGCGGCGAGTTGATGTCGTTGATGAAAGTCCCGTTCGTCGATCCCCGGTCCTCCAGCAGGAGACCTTTGGGGCTCGGAGTGAGCAGCGCATGCACCTTGGACACGTGGTCGTCCGGAATGACCACCGTGCATTGGGATGGGTCGCGGCCGAAGATCAAGCCCTTGGACGGTATCTCCGTTACTTTGCCGGCACCAGGGCCCTTCTCGCAAACCAGCCGGCCGAAGCTGCCCACCTGCTGGCGTTGCGATTGGACATCCACAACCGTGGCCCGCATCTCCGGGGTGCCGGCCGCCGGCCGCGGGGGCGACGGGGCGGCTTTCTTCCCGCGCGACGCCAGGATCACCACCACGCCCACGATCACCAGTAACAGCAGCCCGCCCCCCACGATCGCCAGTATCGTGCCGTATCGACTGAAGAAGGTGGGCGGATGGGCGGTGAGCCATTCCTGGCATTTGACCTGGATCCGTTTGGCGTCCGGCTGGTTGGGCATCAGGCGCAGGATCTCATCGCACTTGACGATCGCTTCCTCATAATCCTCGTCGAAGTAGAGATCCAGCGCCTGCTGCCACAGGCTATCGATCAATCCGCGTTTTGACTGGATGCCGGCGGCACTGATGAATTCCTTGGCTGTGTTGATGGGAACGGCGAAATTGAAGCCTTGGATCGGGATGGCGCTTTGGGCGCCCGTGGGGGCCAGGCTGATGAACGTAGCGATACCGATCACCTCGCCTGTATCGTTGAAGACCGGGCCGCCCGAATTGCCCCAGGTGACCGGCGCGTCAAACTGGATGACCGGCGTGCCCTTCACGTCCAGCTTCAGGCTGGACACGTGGCCCGAGGTGATGGAGGCTTCGAGCATCGAGGACTGGCTCAGGTAATCGTGCTGGCTCACCACGCCGGGGTAGCCGGCGGGGAACACCGCTGCCTGGAGCGAAACTGCAGCGGAGTCGCCCAGCGGCACCGTGGGCAGATTGCCCTGTTCGATCTTGAGCACCGCGATATCCTTGCCCGACTCCTCCTCCTCGTAGCTGAAGATTCCCTCGGTCTTGCCGGCGACAGGTGTGATCGGCGGGCTGTACTGCTTGATCTCGGCGGGGAAGTACTGCCAGTTCGACAGGAACACAAACAGTTGCTTGGACACCTGAAACACCGCCGCGGCCGCAAGCTGCTGGAAGACCGATACCTTCTCTTCCTGGGTCAGGGGCGCACCCTTCCGCTGCTCCAGCGCGGGAAAGATGTGCTGCGCGAGGATCTGCACCAGTGCTTGCGACTTGAGCGAGTTGTTCTCCTTGCTGTGGTACTCTTTCACCACATGGCCGTTGGTCACGATGTAGCCGTCCGGATTGACAATGAATCCGGAGCCGGATCCGCTCATGTCCATGGGGTCGAACTCCTGCAGGCCTTCATTCGTCCGGATCGCCACCTTGACCTGAATCCGCGAGTAGACCATGACCACGGCCGGTTTGACGGTCAGTATGTTCTTCTCGCGCGCCCGCTCTTCGGCGGCAATCAGCGGCGCCCCGAGAGCCAGCACCAACAGAAGGGCGAGAACGCACCCGCGCTGAGACATATGGCCTCCTTAAACGGTCCGGAATGCATGCCTGCCGGCGTTTTGATCTCATTGTAGCACAGGCGCAAAGGCCCGCAATCGATTTTGCTTGGGCGCGGATTCCGGGCATGGTATAGATGCCGCATGCCCCCAAGCGGAAACGTTCGGCCATGACGCGCTGCCGACTCACCCTGACGAACGACCTGCACCTGGATCAGATCCACCGGTGGAACCACCCCTGGTCTGATTTCCTTGCTCGTCTGGCCCGGGAGGGCGTCCAGCGGCTGGTCCTGGCCGGCGACATGATCTCGTTCGCCGAGCACAACCTGGACAAGGCGTTCCGGGCGCTCGCTCCTTTCACCGGGCAGATCCTGTACACACCCGGCAACCACGACCTGTGGACACGTTCCGGCGATTCCCTGCAGCTCTACGAGGAATACATACCGGCAGTCTGCGCCCGCTACGGCGTGCACTACCTGGACGCCGCCCCGTACATCGAGGGCGCGGTGGCCGTTGTCGGCAACGTGGGCTGGTACGATTATTCGTTCCGGGATGAATCGCTGGGCTACCCCGAAGACTGGTATCGGCAACGCTGGATACCCGGACGGTTTCAATGGATGGACCGGCATTACATCCGCTGGCCGCTGACAGACCCGGAATTCGTCGACTGCTGCTGCCGGCGCCTGGATGGCCAACTGGCCGGACTGCCCGACTCTGTGGACACGGTGGTCGTTGTCACCCACCACATCCCGTTTCACGAAATGCTGGTCCGCAAACCCGATCCGGTCTGGCGGTTCGGCAACGCCTTCATGGGCAGCCCCCGGCTTGGTGCAGTCATCCGCCGGCATCCGCAGGTGGCCCACGTCTTCTGCGGCCATTCGCACGTCGGGGTGCGCGTCACCATGGCGGAACGCACTGTCGTCTGCCTGGGCGGCAACTCCAATGAGAAAGTGCTGGAAACCATCGAGCTATGAACGACCGCCGGATCAGCAATCCGGCGCCGACAGCCCCCCGCCGGCCGGATCATCCGCCGGGGCGGCTTCGGCGCCATCCGCGCCGGCGGTGGCGGGCGGCGCCACCATCTGTTCCAGACGCCGGATCCGGTCCGCCATCTGCTGTCGCTCCTCCCGCCAAGCCGCCTCCCGCACGGACCACCGGCGGCGCGCCGTGACGATCGCCACACCGGCGACGGCGAGCAGCACCAGGCCCGTGGTCCATAGGAACGGTGCGGTCCGCCAAAAGGGCGCTCGGATTTCCACGCTGACTGTCAGCGGCCTGGGGCTCCAGATTCCGGCATGATTGCGGGCCAGGACCTTCAGGGTGTATGTGCCGGGCGGAGGAAACGTCAGCCGGATACCGTGTTCTCGGGTGGGCTCGGTCCAATCCGGGTAGAGACCGTCCAGCAGGTAGCGGTACCGGATCCCCTGCTCATCCCGGTAGCTCAATCCCACCCAATCAACTGTGACGGTGCGGACCGAATCCGGCAGCTCGCACCGTCCGTTCACCACTGGAACCGGCTGCCCGTCCGCTTTCAGCTCCGTCAGATGGATCATGGGCGGAGACAGGTTGGGAATGTCGCCCTCGGGATTGTGTCGGCAGGCGCCGCGGTTGGTGCCGAACCACAGCCGCCCGTCGGCATCCAGCGTCCACGCTCCCCGCAGGACGATCTGCCCGAAAAAGCCGGCGAACACACCATATGATTCCACCGCCTGCCCGTTGAAACGCCCCAGCCCCCGATTGGTCAGCAACCAGATCCCACCCTGGCGATCCTGCAGGATCTCGTACACGGCTTCGCCCGCCAGCCCGTCCTGCGGCGAATAGCGACGGAGCTCCTCCCCGCTGAAGCAGTTCAGCCCCAGGTCGGTGCCGATCCAGACGTTCTTTTCCGTGTCCTCGTACCAGCTCAACACCGCCTTGCCCAGCAACCCATTGGCTTCGGTGTAATTGACGATCCGGCCATGCCAGAAGACGCTGAGCCCTTCGTCGGTGGCGATCCAGATCCGGCCCATGGAGTCTTCGCGAAAGAACCGAATCGAGTCGCTGACCAGGCCCGTCGCCCGGGTGATGTTGCGGAAGTAATCGTAGCGGTACACCATCAGTCCGGCCCGGGAGCCGAACCATAACTGGTTGCGGGAATCTTGAAAGATCTGCCGCACCTGGTTATGGAGCAGCCCGTCGGCTTCGGTGTACACCCGGACGGCGCCGTTCCGATCGATGGCCGCCAGACCCTTTCGGGTGCCGCACCAGATGGTGCCGCGGCGGTCCTGCAAGAGCGCCTGGACCTCGGTGTCCGGCAGACCCTCCTCCGCGTCGTACACGCGGCGGATGGCGAGTCCCTCGATCATGATCAGTCCGCCCGCCATGGCCACCCAGATCCGGCCATCCCGATCCTCCATCATGCTGGTCATGGGGCCGGCCGGCAGTCGGCGGTCGCGGCCCAGTCGGGTGATCCGTCGGCCGTCAACACAGAGCACTTCCTGATCCGCACCCAGCCACGCCCGTCCGCGCGAATCCACAAGGGCGAGCTGCAGCCGGTTGGTCGGCAGACCGGGTCCTGGATCCAACCGGGCGAAACTTCGCCCGTCCCAATGACTGAGACCACCATCAAGGGATGTCAGCCAGAGCCCACCTCGTCCGTCCGGTCGAATCTCGTTGATGGATCCTTCGCAGAGACCGTCCCGGCGGTCGTAAAGCACAAACTGTTCGCCCATGAACCGCGACAGTCCCCCCTCGCGGGTGGCGATCCAAAGGTTGTGCTCCCGATCCAGGCAGAGACTGGTGACGAATGGGCATCCGAGCCCTTCACGGGTGCCGAACGGAGTGAACGCCCGTCCGTCGTACCGGATGACGCCTCCGCCCCAGGTACCGATCCAGAGGCAGTCCCGACGGTCGTCCCGGACAATCTTGTTCACCTCGGGACACGGCAGGCCGTCGGCGCCGGTGTAGACACGGATTTTGTCGCCGTCGATCCGGAGCAGACCGGCGGAGGTGCCCGCCCAGACAACGCCGCGAGCGTCCTCCATGAAGCCGTACACCGTCTGCCGCGGCGTGGCGGTTTCCTGGGCCAAGGTGCGGAACGCCTCGCCCTCCCGGACGCTGATCCCTCGCATGGTGCCCACCCACAGCCGCCCCATCCGGTCAAAAAACAGGCTGCGGACCGCGTTGTCCACCAGGCCGTCGGCCACCGTCCAGAGCGTGAACTTCCCCTCCTTCAGGCGCGCGACACCTTCGTCCGTTCCCACCCACGGGCAGCCGTCGCTGTCGATGACGATGGCGCGAATCGTCCGGCTCCGCAAGCCGTCGGGATCGACAGCTTGAAACCGGCCATCCCGGCGGATGGTCAGGCCCAGCCCGGTACCGATCCAGAGATTCCCCCGGCCGTCCTCCGCCAGGCTGATGACCGTGCCGAAGGAAAGGCCGTCGGCAGTGGTGAACGTGGTGAATTCGCGGCCGTCATACCGCACGAGGCCGCCGGAGGTCCCCAGCCAGATGAACCCCCGGCTGTCCTGGATCACCGACCAGACCCGGGGGCTGGGCAGACCTTCGAGCGACGAATACTGCCGGAACGGCCACATCTCGGCCCTGATCGACAGGCAGGTGGAAATCATCAGGAGCAGGCAAAAGACGCGCCGCACGACAACCCCCATGACGGTGTGAGTGGTTCCATCTTAGCCCAACCGGGGGCAAAACTCAGCACAATTCCGTCTGGTGGCGCCACCGGCCGCCGTCATCCGACGCCTCGGATGGCGGTTGGATTGAAGCTTGCATTGGCGGGGTTCCTGGGGTATTTAGTAGTCCACATTCCATTGCGGGGAATCGCATGAGACAAAAGATCAAGCTCAAGGAACAGACCGCACTCAAGCAGTGGTCCATTGATGAAGCCCGGGAACTTTACAATATCCTGAATTGGGGCAAGGGATTCTTTGACATCAACACCCGCGGCGACGTCATCGTCCGTCCGGAGAAAACATCGGATAAATTTCTCGACATCAAGGAGCTCGTCGACGAGTTGCGCCTGCGGGAGATCAGCCCGCCGGTGTTGATCCGGTTCACCGACATCCTGAAGAAACGGATCGAGGAGATTCAAAGATCCTTCCAGGCCGCCATCAAGGAATACGGTTACCAGGGCGAGTACATCGGTGTCTATCCCATCAAGGTCAACCAGAGCAAACAAGTGGTCGAAGACATCATTGAGTTCGGCCGGCCGTACCGGTTCGGGCTGGAGGCCGGAAGCAAGCCCGAACTGCTGATCGTGGTCGCCAGCCTGGACACCAAAGGCGCACCCATCATTTGCAACGGGTACAAGGACACAGAGTTCATCGAGATCGCGCTCTGGGCCTTGAAACTGGGACGCAAGGTGTTCATCGTCGTTGAGAAGCCGTCGGAGCTGGACACCATCATCAAGGTCTCCGCCCGACTCAAGGTGAAGCCGCTCATCGGCATCCGGGCCAAGCTGGCCGCCCGCGGACGGGGCAAATGGGAGGGATCCGGCGGCGACCGATCCAAGTTCGGCCTCCTGCCGGAAGAGATGCTGGACGCAGTCCAGAAACTGAAGAAGCACGGCATGCTGGATTCGCTCCAACTGCTCCACTTCCACCTCGGCTCCCAGATCACCTCGATCCAGAGCATCAAGGAGGCGTTGCGGGAGAGCACTCGCCTGTTCGTGGAACTGTCCCGCCTGGGAGTCAACATCCGCTATTTTGACGTGGGAGGCGGGCTGGCCGTGGACTACGACGGCAGCATGACCAACTTTTCGTCGAGCGCCAACTACACGCTGCAGGAGTACGCGGCCGACATCGTGTCCGCCCTGGCCGAGATTTGCCAGGAGAACGGCATTGCGCACCCCACCATCATCTCGGAAAGCGGCCGGGCCCTGGTTGCCTACCACTCCATCCTGGTCTTCAACATCCTTGGCATCAGCGAATTCAGCACCGACATGGATGTGCCGATCCTGCCGAAAGATGCTCCCGAGTCGCTCACCAGCATGAAACAGATTCTGGACCAGTTGTCGGTGAAGAATTTTCAGGAGTCTTATCACGACGCCATTCAGATCCGCGATGAGACGCTCACCCTGTTCAACGTGGGCATCCTGTCCCTGGAGCATCGCGCCGTCGTCGAGAAACTCTTCTGGCTCATCTGCCACAAGATCGCCAAGATCATCGACGGTCTGGACTATGTCCCCGACGAACTGGAGAACCTCCAGGCTTTCATCTCCGACACCTACTACGGCAACCTATCGGTGTTCCAGAGCCTGCCCGACCACTGGGCCGTCAAGCAGCTGTTCCCCATGATGCCCATCCACCGCCACACCGAGCGTCCCGTCCGCAAGGCCACGCTGGCAGACATCACCTGCGACTCCGACGGCAAGGTGGACCAGTTCATCGACCTGCGCGACGTCAAGAGCACCATCGACCTGCATGAGCTGCACCCCAACCAGCCGTACTATCTCGGCGCGTTCCTGGTCGGCGCCTACCAGGAGATCCTCGGCGACCTCCACAACCTGTTCGGCGACACGCACACCGTGCACGTCTCGGTCACCGGCAAGAACAAGTACCGGATCGACAAGATCGTGGAGGGGGACACGGTCCGCGACGTGCTGGCCTACATGCAGTACCAGAAGCGCGACCTCCTGGTGATGATCCGGCAGGCGGTAGAGGAGAGCATCGAAAAGCGGCGACTCTCCATCAAGGAGTCCGCCCGGATCCAGCGCTTCCTCGAGGAAGGCATCGAAGGCTACACGTATCTCGAGTGAGTCGCCGTCGACGCAATAAAAAGCCCGTGGCGGTCGCCGCGGGCTTTCATAATAACGATCATCGTCACGCACGCTCCGGCGGGGCGCTGGACGAAACGGTGGCCGGAGGTCATTCCGCCGCCGGCTTGTCCTGCTTCGCCGCGATCATCTCACCCAGATACTTGGGCAGCTCCACGCCGGCCATCTCGGCAATCTCGTGCAGAGGGGGCAGGCTCTTGATCAGGCCGGACAGGAAGTTCGCGGTCGTGGTGGAACCGTCGGCCGACGTGCCGGAGTCCCAGACGGTGACCTTGTCGATCTTGAGGTTCTTGATCGCCTCCACCTGCTTGCCGACGATGTCGTGCAGCTTTTCGATGAGCAGCAGGGTGGCGACGGACTTGGCGTCGCCTCGGCAGCCTTCCAACAGTTTGAGGTAGCCGGCGGCCTTGCTTTCCAGCACCTGCCGGAGACCCTTCGCCTCGGCCTCGTACTTGAGCAGGATCGCGTCGGCCTCGCCCTTGGCCAGGCGGCGGGCCCGCTCGGCGGCGGCTTCCGCGGCGATCTCAATCTTCCGCTTCTCGATCTCCTGCCGGACCACTTCCTCGGCCACCAGGCGTTCCTGCTCGGCCAGGTATTGCGCCTTGTTGATCTGCACCTGGGCGGCCAGCCGGGCCAGCTCTCCGCGCTGTCGGGCTTCGGCCTGGCGCACCGCCAGTTCGGCTTCGGCGGCGGCGATATCGGCCTGGGCCTTGTTCTCACCGGCGATAGCCTCGGCTTCGCGCTCACGGACGTAAATGCGCCGATCGGCTTCGGCCTGCTTCTTGCCCTTGTCGGCGGAGGCCTTGTTCTCCGCCAGTTTGATCTCCTTCTCCCGCTCGGCCTCCGCCTCGCCGACGGCGGCCAGCGTTTCCTGCTGCTGGACGAAGATGCGGCGACCGGCCTCGGCCTGCTTCTTGCCCTTGTCGGAGGCGGCCACATTTTCGGCGACCTTGATCTCCTTTTCCATGGTGGCCTGGGCGTGGCCGATGGAGCCGTGCCGGTCCTGTTCCGCCACGTCGATGCGGGCCTGGTTGATGGCTTCGGCGGCGGCCTTTTTACCGATACTTTCGATGTAGTCGCTCTCGTCGGTGATGTCGGTGATGTTGACGTTGATCAGGTAGAGGCCGATCTTGTTCAGCTCGGGCGACACGTTCTTTCGGATCGCCTCCAGGAAGCTCTCCCGGTCTTGATTGATCTGCTCGATGGTCAGAGAGGCCACGGTGAGGCGGAGCTGGCCGAAGATGATCTCTTTGGCCATTTCCTCGATATCGCCCCGGTCCAGGTTCAGCAGGCGCTCGGCGGCGTTTTGCATCACCCCGGGCTCCGTGCTGATGCCCACGGTGAAGGTGCTGGGCACGTTGATGCGGATGTTCTGCAGCGACAGGGCCCGCTGCAGCGGGATCCCGATGGTCATGGGCGTCAGGCTCATGTAGGCGTAGTCCTGGATGAGCGGCCAGACGAAGACACCGCCGCCGTGGATGCAGCGCGCCGTCTGCCCCTCGCCCACCTTGCCGTACACCACGAGGATCTTGTCCGACGGGCACCGCTTGTAGCGCGACGCGATCAGCAGCACCGTGAACAGGAAGACGAACGCAAAACCGACGATGGTTAAAAACCATTCCATGATGCCTTCTCCTCTATGTCAATCATTCTTGAATGCGCTCCACCACCAGGCCGTCGCCCTGGGTCCAGACCACGCGGATTCGCTCGCCCGTCCGGATCTCCTGGCCGTCCTGCGCGGTCGCATCGAATTCCCGCAGGTGATCCTGCACCTTCACCTGGACCTGCCCCGTGCCCCCGGCGGGGATGGTGAGGTACACCGTGCCCTCGCAACCCACGGCATTGTCCATGCGCAACGTGCCGCTGGACTGCAGGCGGCCCAGGGCGCCGAACACCCGGGCGATGAGCCACATGGTAATCATGCCCGCGACCGAGGCCCCGGCCAGGGCGACGAGCAACCCCCAGCTGGTTTGCCGGGACAATGCCAGGCCCACCAGCCCGAACATGAGCAGGAATGCCGTCAGACCGTGGATGGTGAACAGCTTGAATCCGGCGTCGGCGCTCTCGTGATGGTGACCGTCGGCGTGGGCGTCGCCGCCATGAAGATCACCGCCGTGGTCCGCCGCCAGGTCCGGGCCGGAGTCGGCCCCGTCATGCCCGCCGATCCCCAGCACCAGGAGGACCAGGCGGCACAGGAGCATCACTCCGCCCACCGCCGCGCAGGTCAGGAAGATGATCTCAAAGCTGGATAGGCCGTGCATGTAGGCTTCCATCGTCTATCCGCACTCCGTGCCGAGGATCGAGTCGCCTGTTCTCTGAGGATTTGTTTTCACTCTAGGTCCGTTTATAGCATCTGTCAACGCTCATTCGGACCGGACGGTCCGGTCGATCAGGCCGCACACCCCGGCGAACAGCCGCTGGATCGCACGGATCCCGTCGCACAATGCCGCATCGGCCGACAGGCGGTCCAGCTGTTTATCCAGACGAACCCGCCCCGCCGGCCGTCCCGGGGTTGTGGCTGCCAAGGACCGGAGCAACCCCACGGCCGCCACCAGCTGAGTTTGCAGCAGTGGCATGGTGGCGGCCTGCGTCTCGTCCACCCGACGGATCAGCTCATCCAGGTTGTTGGCGGCCGCCATCAGCAGGGCGCGGCGGTGGACAAGCAGCGCGTGCTGATGGCGGAGCTCGAACAACCGCCGGTCCAACGCGGCCCCGAACTCTCCGGCGGCGGTGGTGCGCACCGCCTCGCCCGCTGCCAGCGCACCATCGAGCTCCTCCTGACATCCGTCGCACGCCCGGCAATGGGCTTCGAGCTGGTGCCTCTCCTCCCTCAGCCGATCCCGATCCGTCGTCAATGCTTCGTGCGCGTGAATGAGTGCAGCGCCCAACCGGCGAAACTCCAGCAGAGCCCGTCCCGCGGTATGCACGGGACGTCCCTCGCGGGGCAGACCCAGCAACGGATCCCACCCCTCCGCGGGGATTTCAGTCCGGCGGAGCGCCTCCATGAGCCCGGTCAGCCGGTCCAGACTGGCGCCCACGGGATCACGGCCCGCAGCGTCCAGGAGCCGGGGAACGGCATCGGCCAACTCCGCCAGTCGCGCCAGGATGTCCACGGCAAAGCGTCGCGCCGAGGCCTCGTCGGCCGGATCCAGCGTGCGCATCCGGTCGGCGATCCGCCGGGCCGCCTCCACCGGCGAATCGTTCTTTGCGGGCGAATCCGCGCCCTCGGCATCGGCCCGGCCGGGTTGACGGTCGGGATCCCTGGCAGGCACCGTTCATTCACTCCGTTGGGGGGGATTGTCGCCGTCGTTCACAGCGGCCGCCGCCAGGGCGGCTACGAGCACGGGTTCCTCCCCCCGCAGCACCGTACGCGGATCCACCCAGATGCGGTCCGCACTTGTCCGGACGAGGATCGGCGGATCCCAGCTTCGCAAACGCCGCTCGCAGCCGCTGACCCGATCAGCCGGCAGGTGCACACAGAGGCACGGCCCGTGGATCGCCTGCCCTGGCGTGGAGCCGCCGCCGATGAGGGACTCACCGTCGGCGACCGTCACCGCCCCGGCCAGGGCCGGTGCCGCCCGCACCAGCCGACGCCGCAGGCTGAGGCAGCGCCGGCGCAGCGTCGCGGTGTCGGCGGTGATCATGGCCCAGTGCGGCAATCCGGCTCCCGGATCGTTCCGGAAATAGAGCTTCAGCGTCTCGGCCAGGAGGTAGAGGGTGACCTTGTCCAGACGCAGCGCGCGCATGAGGGGGTGGCGTCGGATGCGGCCCACCAGATCCGCGCGGCCGCAAATCAGCCCGGCCTGCGGCCCCCCCATCAACTTGTCGCCGCTGAAGCACACCAGCGGCACCCCCAGGGCCAGCAGCGGCGCGACCACCGGTTCGCCCGTCGCGGGCATCCCCGGCTGGGGGAACAGATAGCCGCTGCCGGCATCCATCACCAGGGGCACGCCGCTGCGGTTCGACAGTTCGAGCAGCTCGGTGGTCGCCGGTGTCTCGGCAAATCCGACGATCTCGAAGTTGCTCCGGTGCACCTGCAGGATGAGCCGCGTCTCTCCGCCGAGCGCAGCCGCATAGTCTGCGGCGCGCGTCCGGTTGGTGGTGCCCACTTCCCGCAGGCGGGCGCCGCTCAGGGCCATGATCTCGGGGATGCGGAACGACCCGCCGATCTCGACTAACTCGCCCCGGGAGACCAGCACGTCACCCCCCTCGGCCAGCGCGGCGAGGATCAGCAGCAACGCGCCGGCGTTGTTGTTGACTGCGGTGGCGTCTTCGCACGGCAGCAGTTCGCGGCACAGACGGGCCACCGCCGTGTCGCGGTGGCCGCGCGCGCCGACGACCAGGTCGTACTCCAAGTCCGCATAGCCGCCCAGCGCGTCCGGCAAGCCCGCCAGCACGCCCGCCGACAGGGGCGCGCGCCCCAGGTTGGTGTGAATGATGACGCCGGTGGCGTTGATCACGCGACGGATCCCCAGCCCCGCCAGGTGCCGGCGCTTCCCTTCAACCTGGCGCAGAACCAGCTCCACCAACTCCTCCCGGGAAGTCTGTTCCGGCAGCTGCCCGGTAACGATGGCCCGCCGCAACTCCGCCAGCGCCGCCGTGAGCCAGCCGGTGACCGTTTCCCGGCGATATTCCGCGAGCAGGCGACCGATTTCCGGGAGCTGCACGAGACGGCCGACCGCCGGAAGCAGCGACAGCAAGGCGTTTTCGCTCATCAGATACCCTCGGCGTGCCGGAATGGATGACGCCCCAATTGTAGCACAGGCAGCGAGACGGACGCGCGGCGCTGCATGCCGGCGACACCACTTGCCTCCGCCTCCAGATCTGTTGTACGCGCTAGCAGGAATCTCTTGATTTGGCTCGACTGTTCGTCTATTCTGCAACTGTCACCGCAGGAGAAGGACCATTACTCTCACGCCATACATCTTCTTTGGTTTAGCTCCACTGCACAGCTCATCCCCTCTCACCGTCTTTCTGGCGGCTCTTGCCGCCGGGATCCTGTTCTGGACCACCGTCTCCGGACGCTACGAAGGGGACCGGCTGGAGCGGTCACTGCGGCTGCCGATCGGATCCCGCTATCTGCACGTCCATCACTGGCTCTATTGCTCGGTGTTGCTGGTCCTGCTCCACCTCGTGGGTCTTTCCAACCCTCCCACCTGTGGGTTCCTCATCGGAGCGGTGCTGCAGGGGCTGACGTACCGTGACTGGTCTCTGCTGTGGTACGAGAAGAGCCAGGCCAGCCTCATCTACGCCAAATGGCGTTCCGGCCGTTTGACGGTCCGCAGGATCGACGCATGATCCGGCGACCGCTCCGCCGCTTTGCGGCCACAATACTGCTGCTCTGGCTGGGCGCCGTGACCGGTCGGGCCGCGAATCCGGATCCTGCCCTGCCACCTGATACACCCATTGACCGGGCGTTCCGGCATTTATACAACTTCGACTTCGCCGGCAGCCTGGCCGTTCTCCACGATGCCGAGCGAACCCAGCCCGACAATCCCCTGGTGCACTCGGTGCGGGCCGGAACCTACCTGTTCATGGAGATGGACCGGCTCAAGATCCTGGAAACCCGCTTTTTCCTGAACGACGACAACCTGGTGGACGGGACCGGCAAACTGGAACCCGACCCGGCCGTCCGGAACAAACTGTTCGCCACCCTGGAACGATGCCGCCAGGTCGCCGGCCAACGGCTGCAGGCGGACCCGGACGACGTGGACGCTCTCTTCGCCATGTGCATGGCCGCCGGCGTCGAAACCGATTACGCGGCGTTGGTGGAACGGCGCACCTGGCGGAGCCTGCGGCTGGCGCCCACCATGCTGGTGCACGCAAAACAGCTGCTGGCGCGGACACCTCCTTTCTACGACGCCTACCTCAACTTCGGCTCGCTGGAATATGTGGTGGGCGACCTCCCCTTCTTCATCCGCTGGTTCATCCGCTACGACGGGGTCAAGGGGAGCAAACAGCGGGGAATCGAGCAGCTGAAGCTGACCGCCAGCCAGGGTCGTTACTATGGTCCCTACGCCCGGATCCTGCTTGCGGTGGTCTATCTGAGGGAGAATCGACCGGACGAATCCATCCGGCTGCTGGAGGGACTGAGTCGGGAGTTTCCCGGCAACCACCTGTTCCGCGACGAGCTGACGCGCATCCGCCAGCAGGTCGAGAAGCGCCGAAACAAATAATTGCGAGGGAACATCCGGGTGAGGAACGACCGGCTGCCGGAACGTTCGCCCCGGCAGCCGGCGGCCCCGGCCGGCGCCGGGTTTACTTTTTCTGCTCCACGGTGAACGCGGGCGTGGCCGGAACATTCGGGGCCTTCACCGCGTTGTCCTGCTGCAGCGGCATCAGGCCGGCGCTTGCCGGCACCCGGCAACCCATGATGGCGCGCTTCACGATTTCCTTCTTCAGGAGCTGGATGGCGAACGCCGGATCGATCCCCTTGGGGCAGGCCTCGGAGCAGGCACCGGCAAAGTGGCAGCGGAAGATGCCGAACTTGTTGTCGATCTCCTTCAACCGCTCGGCAAAGCCCTCGTCGCGGGTGTCGTAGACGTATCGCAGCGCCTGGCCCAGCGGCTGCGGCCCCGGGAATTCCTGCAGCGACGCCACCGTCGGACACGCCGACATGCACAACCCGCACTTCAGGCAATAGGAGAACTGAAGGTACCGGACCAGTTCCTCCTCGGTCTGGTGGAATTCGCCGGCGATGGCCTCCGGCGGCGTCCCGGTGCGAATGATGTACGGCCTGAGCCGGGTGTGCGCGTCGATCATCCGGCTCTGGTCGGTGACCAGGTCCTTGACGATGGGATAGTTGGGCAGCGGCCGGATCTCGATCACATCGGCATGCAGCTTCAGAACCTGAGTCTGGCAGGCCAGCAGCGGCTTACCGTGAATGAACATGCCACAGGAGCCGCACACGCCCATCCGGCAAGCCGCGCGCCATGACAGGGTATGATCCAGGTTGGCCTTGATCCAGATCAGCGCGTCGAGGATGGTCATCCCGGACGGGACCGGTACCTTGTAATCGACCAGCCGGCCGTCTTCGCCCCAGGTGCCGGAGCTGTCCCAGCGGTAGATCCGGAGGATCACATCCTGCACGGCCTTGGTGACGTCGATGACCTTGTTGGGATCGCTGCACATGCTCAACCTCCCAGGGGCGGATTCAGGTGACCGGCCAGGACCGTGTACACCCCGTACACGGCGGCGGCGATGCCGATGATGAGGATGACCACGCCCACCACCTGTTTGGCTTTGGCGGAAAACTTGAGCTCGCAGATCATGGACCGGAGCCCGTACAGCCCGTGGAACAGGCCGAACACCACCAGCAGGAGATAGACGGCGGTCATGGACACGGACTGCATCCGGGGCAGCACGGCGTGCTGAAAATTCAGCGACCCCACCAGGTGGCCGTCCGATTGCCAAGCGGCCTGGGGAATGAAACCCAGCCAGGTCAGGATGGAATCAAAATGCTGGATGACCGTGTGAATGCCCAGCAGCAGGATGAGGGCCAAGCCCGAGATCAGATGCCAGAACCAGAGTCGTGATTCTTTCATGGCGCCCTCCTACAACACCCGGATCAGGTTGAAGAAGTCGGCCGTCCCCACGACCGCCAGCACGAACACCACGGCCAGGATCGCGTAGAAGAATACCCGGTTGCGGTCCAGGCAGGTCTGATAGGGATAGACGTTTTTGATCGGGTGCCCGAGGCCGAGGCCGAATTCCGCCCAGACCAGGCGGAAGCCATTGCAGGCGTGGATGATGATCGCAAGAAAGAGGAAGTATTCGCCGATGTGCAGGGGTCGCACCGCATCCATGGCGCCGGCCCAGGCCGCCTCGCCGGCGTTTTTCTGGGCCGTCACATAGAGGTGGATCAGCAGGTACAGGATGATTCCCAGCCCGGTGATCCGCTGCAGGGTGTACGCGTATCGCTGGAGGCTATACCGCCCGGCATAGACCCAGCCCCTGATCCCCAGATCGTTGTCCTTTGCTGCCATGGTGGCCTCCTAGTATTTCCGCTCCACCGGTTTCCAATGGGTGATGGTGACCGGGATGTAATCCAGGCGCATGCCATCGCCGTCCTGGTAAACCATGGTGTGCTTCAGGAAGTTCTCATCATCCCGCGTCGCGAAGTCGCGCCGGGCGTGACCGCCCCGCGACTCCTGGCGCGCCAGCGCGCCGAGCACGGCGGCTTCGGCGCAGATCAGCAGGTACTCCATCTCCAGGGCTGTCAGAAGGTCGGTGTTGTAGACACGCTGCTTGTCGGCGATGCCTGACCGGGCGAAGCGGGCCTTGAGTTCGGCGATGCCCTCCTTGGCTTTCTGGATCGACTCGCCGGTCCGGAACACCCCCATGTTGAGATCCATGAGGTTTCGCAGGTCGTCCCGGATGGCGTACAGGTTCTCCTCGCCGCCGCGGCCGAGCAGGTCGACGAACACTCGCTTTTCTTCTTCGGCCACCCTGGCTTGGCTCAGTTCCGCAAAGGACGCTTCCTTGGCGCAGAAGGCCGCGGCTAGCGCCCCGGTGATCTTGCCCCAAACCAGGCACTCGGCCGTGGAGTTGGAGCCCAGGCGGTTGGCACCATGCATGCTCACGCAGGCGGCCTCGCCCGCCGACCAGATGCCGGGCGTCGGTGTGGCGCCGTCGATGTCGGTGTGAATGCCGCCCATGGAGTAATGCGCCACCGGCCGGATGGGGATGGGCGCGTCGGTCGGGTCGACGCCGATGAACTTCATGCAGATCTCGCGGATCAGCGGCAGGCGGTCCTTGATCCGTTCGGCCCCGAGATGGCGCAGGTCCAGGTGGATAAAGTCCAGGCCGCGAGGGCCCTGGTAGCCCTTGCCGGCCTCCAGTTCCTTGATGATGGAGCGTGATACCAGGTCGCGCGGCGCCAGTTCCATTTTCTCGGGCGCGTACCGTTTCAGGAACCGCTCACCCTCGCTGTTCACCAGATAGCCGCCCTCGCCCCGGCAGGCCTCGGTCATCAGGATGCCTGACGGAATCAGGCCGGTTGGATGGAACTGGAGAAACTCCATGTCCTTCAGGGGCAGGCCGGCCTTGAACGCCAGCGCCATGCCGTCTCCGGTGACGGTGTGGGCGTACGTGGTGAATCCAAACATCCGCCCCGTGCCGCCGGTGGCGATGATGAGCGCTTTGCCTTGAAAGGCCAGCAGCTCGCCGGTGGTCATGCTAATTGCCGTCAGACCGGCGAATCGTCCGTCCGCAGTCTGGATCGAGGTGACGAACGTCTCGTCATACCGGCTGAAATTGTTGTACTTCAGCAGCGTATCATAAAGGGTCTGCATCTCGAAGAAACCGGTCTTGTCCGCCGCGTAAACCGCCCGGTTGAAGGAGTGCCCACCGAACGGCCGCTGGGCGATCCGGCCATCGGGGCGCCGGGACCACGGAATGCCCCACTTGTCCAGCAGCTGGATTTCGGCCGGCATCATTTCCACGAATCGAAAGACCGCATCCTGGTCGGCCAGAAAGTCTGAGCCTTTGACCGTATCCCACGCGTGCAGCTCCAGGGAGTCCCCCTCCTCCGGCCGGAGCACGGCGGCGGTACCACCTTCGGCGGCCACGGAGTGGGAACGCATCAACTGCACCTTGGAGATCAGGCCGATGTTCAACCGTCCCTGGCTGACGATGGACGCCTCCAGCGCCGCTCGCAGCCCGGCCAGGCCCGAACCCAAGATCAGTAGATCGTGACGAATGGTTCTAGCCATCGCGCGCCTTCCTTGTTGAGATTTCCTCGAATCTTAAGTGGAACGGCAACGACAAGTCAAGGCCTTCTCGTCAGTGCTCATCGAAAAAACAGGTGCACACCGGATGGTGAGCGGCTATAATCGGGCCACACGGTTCTGGCTGGACACTGAGGGACCATCCGACGCTATGCCGACCCTGGACGAAGAATTGGCGGAACTCGAAAAGCGGATCCGCCAGCTGAAAATCGAGTACGACATCTTCCTCATCGGCGGGAAGAAGACCCCGCCTCGTAATCTCCAAAGCTCGGTGGACACGATGATCCAGCGCCTGCTCGACGAGAAGCGGTTCGCGTTCGCGCAGAAATTCAAGTTCCAGACCCTGGTCGCCCGTTACAGCAGCTACCGTGAGCTTTGGCGGAAGAAGGGCCAGGAACGCGAGGAGAAGGGCATCCTGCGCAGCGAGGAAGAACTGCAGGCCATGATCGAGCATGGGCTCACCCGACCGCTGGAAACCGCCCCGCCCGATAAATTCGTGCTCGTCACCGACAACCCCGCCGCCGATCCCCAGCAACTCCAGGCCATGTTCGATTTTCTGAACGACGCTCATCGCCGGGTCGGCGACAATCCGCCGAACATGGACTTTGACAAATTCCGAAAGCTGATCGAAACCCGGACCGAGGAGATCCGAAAAAAATACAAGTGCCGTTACGTGGAGTTCTCCGTGTCTGTGGACAGCAACGAGAACAAGGTGAAGTTTGCAGCCAAACTGAAAAAATAGGGCGACACCAGCGAAAAGGGTTGCAACCCGATCGTCCCATACGGTATCAATATAAGCTTCGACGCAATCGCTTTTGTGCTAACATGCTTTTGTAATTTTTGAGAAAAAAGGTTGAGGGTATCTCCATGAAGAAGTTTGCGCTGGGTTTCACACTTTTAGCTGCGCTCGGTGCCGCCGTGGCAGCCCAGGGTGGACCATTTTCCGGCAACGCCGAGGTCTACCTCCAGCTCACCCCGGCGACGCCCGCCATCAACAGCACGTTCGAGGTGGACCTGTATGTGGACTTGACCGGGATCACCGGCTCGGGATCCACGCCGGCGGCGCTGGGCGGATTCGCCATCCCGGTCGCCTTTGACAACTCCCGGCTGACTTTGATATCTGTCGAGGCAGGCACCAGCGGTGCCTTCACGGCCGGCGACCTGGTTTTCACCGACCTGCCCCGCGCCAACGCCCGCGGATTCGTCACTGTGGTAAACACGCAGACGGCTTCGGGCACGCCCACCGGCATTGTCCACGTGGCCACGCTGACCTTCCAGACGGGTCCCCAGGGGGGCCGGGTTCATTTCAACGTCAACTCCGCCCGCACCATCCACGAGGGATCGCTGGCCTCGACCTACACCGCCGCCAACGGCGGGCCGGATGAGATTCCTTACGACGATGAAACCGCCCTGGCCACCATCGCGACCGGGGGCGTCTCCTACAGCATCTACTATCCAGTTTTCATCTCCGGCGACGCCGACTTCATGGGCGTCACCGTGGTCAACGAGGGCGTCGCCACGGAAAACCTGAACTTCCGGGCTTACAATCCCGCCGGCCAGCTCATCACCCAAGCCGGCATGACCAACCCCAACGTGAGCGACAACCCCCTGGCTCCGCTTCAGCAGTATGTCCGCATGAGTCACAACCTTTTCGGCAGCTCCGGCGCGCTGGACATTGAACATGGCTGGATCGAGGTGACCGCCAACGAACACAACCTGAGCGGCTTCTTCCTGATCGGCCACATTGAGGGCGCTGACATCACCCAGATGGATGGCGCCGAAGTGGGTCACCAGGTCGCCTCCCGAGTGATCTTCCCGGTCCTGGGCAAGGACGCCGCCCGCGACACCGACCTGTACGCGATTAATCCCGGCACGACCGCCGCCGCCGGCAACCTGCTGATGAAAGACAACCTCGGCAATACCGTCCAAACCATTCCCGTCAACATCCCGGCGCACGGTGTGTACGAGGGCACTTTTACCGCGAACACCCTGGACCGCTACTTCGACCTCACCCTGACCTCCGGCGAGGTGTTCGGTTTCCAGCTGTTCGGCAACGCCAACGCCCTGGCCGGACTCAACGCCCAGGCAGCGGCGGACACGACGGCTAACATCCTGTACGACGCCCACTTCGCCTCCGGCAACTACGGGATCCGCTATTTCACGGAAATCAATGTGATCAACGCCTCCGCCCAGGTGGCCAACCTCACCCTCCACCTGATCAATGACGCGGGCAGCGAGATCGTCACTCCCGTCGCCCGCACCCTCAATCCCGGCGCCCAGCTCCGTGTGATGGGGCACACCCTGTTCGGGTTGCCCGATCCGCTGACCGCCGCGGATGGCGTGAGCGGATCGGTCATGATCGAGAGTGATCAGGGTGTGGTTGGATCCATCACCTTCGGTGATGCTCAGAACGGCCTTTTCCTGGCCAGCCTGCCGCTGCTGTCCACTTCGGCCGCCAAGCGCGAAATCTATCTGGACCACGTGGCGATCGGTCTGATCGGTACGGTCAACTACTGGACGGGCATCGCGCTGGTCAATCCCAGCCGGACTCGCACCGCCTCCATCAACCTCCAGCTTTACGATCAGAACGGCAACCTGACGGCTCAAACGGCCACGCCGGTCGAGCTGGCTCCCGGTCAGCGCACGTCGCGCATGCTCCCTAGCTTCTTCCCGGGATTCAGCGGCAACCAGTTCGGCGGCTTCGTCCGGCTGACTTCGGATGTCGAGGTGTTCTCCTTCATGCTCTTCGGCGATGTCAGCCTGAACTTTCTTGCGGCGGTGCCGGTTCGGTAAACCGTTCGCGTGACGCACTGAAAACCCCCAAACCCCCTGGGTTCGCCCAGGGGGTTCGTATTATCCGGCAGGCGACATGCAATCCAATCGGGAGCGGGCGATCTTCCGACGCAAGCAGGCAGACGACTGCCTGGTGGGCGTGGTCTACCCGGCCGCCTACGCGGTGGGGATGAGCAACCTCGGCTTCCAATGGGTGCTTCGGCAGCTGGACGCCACTCCGGGATTCTTCGGCGAACGGTTTTTCTACGCGCCCGGCACCGCGGCTCCCCGGTCGCTGGAAAGTCGACGACGCCCGGGCGACTGTCACATGCTGGCGTTTTCCGTGTCGTTCGAAACTGATTATCTCGCCGTGCTGCAATTCCTAGCGGCTGCCGGGTTGCCGCTCCAGTCCGCCCGGCGGGACCGGCGGCACCCGCTCGTGGTGGCGGGCGGCGCCGCGCTGCAGGTGAATCCGGAGCCGTTGGCGCCGTTCGTGGACCTCGTCGTGGTGGGCGAGGCGGAGACCGCCTGGACTGAGCTGCTGGCGGTGTATCGTGACAGCGCCGATCGTCACGAGATGCTGTCCCGGCTCGCCGGGCGACCGGGATTTTATGTCCCCTCGTGGTGGGAGATCCGCTATGGCGACGACGGGGCGATCGTGCAGCAAGAGCGAACCGCCGGAGCACCGGCCGGCGCCGAGCCCGTGGTCCGCCTGCCGGTGCTCACCGCCGATGATCTGGCTGTCCTGGAACCGCCGTTCACCAACCTGCTGAGCACCGGCAGCGAGTTCGCCCGGACCCTGCTGGTGGAGGTCGCCCGCGGCTGCCCCACCGGCTGCCGGTACTGCTGGGCCGGTTACCGGTATCGGCCGGTGCGGCCCTTCGCCGAAAGCCGGATCCTCGCGCTCGCCGATGCCGCCCGCGGCCACACGGACAAAATCGGCCTTGTCTCGACGGCCGTCGGCCAGTATCCCGCTCTGGCCCGCCTGATGGGCGACCTGCGCAGCCGGGGATTTCACATCGGCCTCTCCTCGATGCGACTGAGGGATCTCACTCCGGAGCTGCTGCGCATCCTCGCCGAGGGCGGGGAGGACACGGTCACCCTGGCGCCCGAAACGGGCACCGATTCCATGCGCGCCCGACTCAACAAGCCGTTCACCAACGAACAGCTCCTGGATGGCTGTCGCACGGCCCGGGCTGCGGGGATCCGCCGCGTCCGCCTCTATTTCATGACCGGACTACCCGGTGAGGAGCCGGCCGACGCCGATGCGGCCGCCACGCTTGCCGAAGCGGCCGGCCGGGCCCTGACCGGCCGCACCGGGGATGGACGGTTGCCGGTGACGGTGTCGCTCTCCCCGTTTGTGCCCAAGCCCAACACCCCCTTTCAATATGCGGCGATGCCTCCCCTCTCCGAGCTGCGGGCGACACTGCGCCGATATGCCGCCGCGTTGCGCCGTCGCGGGATCAACGCACAGATCGGTTCCGCCCGCGATGCGCATCTGCAGTGGCGCCTCGCCACCGGCAGCCGGGTGACGGGGCAACAGCTGCTGGCGGTGGCGGAAGGCACGGCCGATCCCGCCGATCTGATCGCTGAACACAGCGCCGTCGCGGCGCGCCCATACGTCGCCACGCCGGGCCGCCGCCCGCCGTGGGCGGTGACCACATGGGGTTTGTCGGAAGACCATCTCGTCGAAGAATGGCGCCGGTTCCGGTCGGGCGACCCTACCCCCCCTTGCCCCAGCCTCCCCGGGTGCGCGCGGTGCGGTATATGCGGCAGCTCGGCTCCGTCACCCGACGCACCCCAGAAGCCCCCTGCTCCTGAATCCACCCGTTGAGCACCCGCCGTTCCAACATCTCCGTTACCCACAGGCACCGTTCCGCAATTCCCCGGTACACCGTTCACGCTGACAGACCCCTTTATGGCAGCCCCAGGTGCTTGTGGAGCTGGATCTGGAGTCGAACCGGCAGGCGGTCGTCCAGGATCCAGCGGGCCAGGTCCGCCGGCGGAAGCCCGGGGGTGACGGGCGCAAACAGCACGTCCACACCGGCCGGCAACGGATGGGCTGTGAGATATGTCCGCGCCCACTCGTAATCCGCGCGGTCGGTCAGCACAAACTTCAGTTGGTCCGGCGGCCGCAGCTGGTCCAGGTTCTCCACCCGCATCCTGTGGGCCATGCCGGACCCGGGCGTCTTGACGTCCATGATCCGGACAACGCGGCCGTCCACGACATCCAGCGGCAACGACCCGTTGGTCTCCAGCAATACCCGGCGGCCATCGGCCAGCAGTCGGCGGCACAGCTCGGGCACGCCGGCTTGAAGCAGCGGCTCGCCGCCAGTGATCTCCACCAGCGGGCAGCCGAAGGCGGCAACCGCTGCGACCACGTCATCCACGGACATCGCCCGGCCGCCCGCCCGCGCAGCGAGCGTATCGCAGTAGCGGCAGTCCAGGTTGCAGCCGGCGAGACGGACGAAGGAGCAGGGACACCCGGCGAATGTGGATTCCCCCTGGATGCTGAAGAAGATTTCCGCGACAGCCAGCTTCACACAACCTCCTTGGCCGGCAGGTCGGATAAAAAAGGCCTGCGTGATGCAGGCCGTTTATCTGGCGGAGAGGGGGGGATTCGAACCCCCGGTACCCCTTGACGGAGTACAACTGCTTAGCAGGCAGCCCTGTTCAGCCACTCCAGCACCTCTCCTCGAAAGATCGCTCTCGGGCTCCCCCTTATAGCACAACCCCCGGGGCGCTTCAACCGAAAACACGGCCGGACACGGCTGCCGTTGCGACACACTCGTCACGGCTCTGCGGCGAAGCCGGCCGGCGGCTCGATGATCTCGTGGCGGTTGTTCCGGCGGGCGGGGGTGAAGCCCGCGTCGCGGACGAGGCGGCGGAGCTCCGCTTCGTTGGTGCGGTTGACGGTGCCGGTGGCGGCCACGACGTTCTCCTCCAGCATCACCGAACCGATGTCGTTGGCTCCGAACGCCAGCGCCACCTGGGCGATCTTCAGTCCCTGCGTCACCCACGACGACTGCACCGACAGGAAGTTGTCCAGGTAGATCCGGCTCAGGGCGAGAAAGCGCAGATACTCGACGGCAGTCGCCTCCGGCCCGCCTTCGTCCCCCAGATCCGTCCGGGCGCTCTGGAATGTCCACGGAATGAACGCGACGAACCCGCCGGTCCGATCCTGTAACTGCCGCAACGATTCCAGATGGTTCATGCGACTGGCCAGATTCTCTCCGCAGCCGAACATCATGGTGGCAGTGGTGCGGAGCCCCAGCCCGTGGGCGGTCTCCATGACGAGCAGCCACTCGGCGGCGGTGCACTTGCGCGGACTGATGCGGCCGCGCATGGTGTCGTCGAGAATTTCGGCGCCGCCTCCCGGCAGGGAGCCCAAACCGGCGGCCATGAGCCGGCGCAGACACTCCTTCAGGGTGATGCCCGAGACGGCCGCGATGTGGACGATCTCCGGCGGGGAAAAGCAGTGCAGGTCGATGGCGTAGCGCTCGCGGATGCCGCGCAGCAGCCGTTCAAAGAAACGGATGTCGAGACCGGGATGCAGACCGCCTTGCATGAGGATGCCCGTCCCGCCCACGGCGAGCGTCTCCTCGATTTTTCGGTAGACGGCCGCCGGCTCCAGGACGTAGGCATCGGCTGCGTCGGGGTCGCGGTAAAACGCGCAAAACCGGCATTTCGAGGAGCAGACGTTGGTGTAGTTGATGTTCCGGTCCACCACGTAGGTGACGGGCCGGTCGCCCTGCAGCCGCCGGCGTGTTTGGTCGGCCAGGTAACCCAGCTCGTGAAGGGATGCGCCTTCCGCCAGCCGAATGGCGGCGGCGCGTCCAAGCCGCTCGCCGCGCTCGATGCCGGCGAACACTTCAGCCAGCATGGGCCATCTCCAGGTCGGGATCGGTCGCCACCAGGCCGTCCTCCCGGCAGAGTTGCAGGAACTGCCGGACCGAATCCAGCTCGGGCTCACCCAGGTGATAGGACAGGTTTTCGCCCAGATAGCGGCGCAGTTCTTCCACCGGCCGGTCGAGCCGTGTGCTGAACTCGGCGGCGATCTCGTCGAGCCGGCGCAACCCCTCGGTTTTGCTTGTTGTCAGGAAGCGGGCCAACTCCGGGTGGCAGATCTCCCGACGCACCGCCCAGACGGCGAAAACGAAGGAGCGACCGGTGAAGCCGCGCCACAGGGTGGCCAAGTCGTATACTTCGACTCCGGCCGTAGCGTCCGTCAGGGCCTGGTCGCCAATGATCAGCGCCGCCTCGCGCCGGCCGAGCGCCGCAGGGCGCATTTCACGGACCTCCATGACGGGCATCGTCGCCAGCTGCCGCTTCAGCAGGACTTGCAGCAGCGCCACCGACGTGCGGGAGTGGGGGCTCAGCCAGATCCGCTCGATCTCCTGCAGCGGCGATCGGCTGGCCAGCACGACGCTGCGCACCGGTCCCGGCGAGGCGATGGCGATGCCCGGCAGGACGACGAGGTCCGGGATACGCACGCACTCCACCACCGGCAGCAGACCGCCGTCCGATTCGCCCCGCCGCACGGCGTCAGCGCAGCGAGCCGGCTCCTGGAAGCTGACACTCAGCCAGGGCGGAAGCGCCCCGTGGCGCAATCCGTAGACGAGCGGCGCCGCATTGAGGAACGACACGGCTGACAGGCGGGTCTGGGGGGAATTGGGCATCGGATGACCGTCCGCGCGGAATCCAGTCCGCATTGTAGCCCCGCCTCCACCCCAAAGGCAAACGCCAACTATTTTCGAACACCGGCCGACTCATCCGTTATTAATTAATGAATGCCGATTCGACCTGGAGTCACGATGCCCCCCAACCCGTCGCCTGCGGCCCCTGCGGTGGCACCGCGCAATCTCCTGCTCCTGCATGCCCTGCCCGGTGCCGGGCCGCGCAAGCTGATCGAGCTGGTCCAGCGGGCGCCCTTTCTGCTGGCGGAACCGGTGGATAAGAACTTCTGGCTGTTCGTCCAGCGGGAATCGGGCATCGCCGTCACCCGCGCCGAGCAACACGCGCTGGAGCACCGCACGGATGGCATTCTGGACCGCGTCGCCCGCGGCGAGTTCGACCTGCTTCATTGGTTCGCGGCGGGCTACCCGGAATTGCTCCGCCACATCTACGATCCCCCGCTGGCGCTGTTCGTGCGGGGCGACCCCGCGCTTCTGAATGGCGACTGTCTGGCCGTGGTGGGCGCCCGACACGCGTCGGACTACGGCGTGGCGGTGGCGCAGGAATTTGCTTGCCGGCTTGCCGGCACCTGTCTGGTGATCGTCAGCGGCCTGGCCCTGGGCATCGATTCCGCCGCCCACCTGGGTGCACTGCGGGCGGCGGGCGGCACCGTCGCCGTGCTCGGCTGCGGGATTGACATCATCTATCCCAAGCAGTCCGCCGCACTGCACCGGCGGATCCTGGAGCACGGGTGCCTCGTCAGCGAGTTCCCGCCCGGGCTGTACCCCGCGCCGCAGAATTTCCCCATCCGCAACCGCATCATCAGCGGCCTGGCTCTGGGCACCCTGATTGTCGAGGCAACGCAGCGCAGCGGTTCGCTCATCACCGCCCGCCTGGCGCTGGAGCACGGCCGGGAGTTGTTTGCCGTACCGGGTCCCGTGCATAGCCCCCTGAGCGTGGGCCCCAACTACCTGATCAAACAAGGAGCCAAGCTGGTGCAGCTATGGCCGGACGTCCTCGACGAATTGCCCCGGCCGGTGCGGGAGCGTATCCGTCCGGCCGCCGGCGACCCGACGGCGGCGGAGCGCCCCCTTGGCGGCGGCACGGAAAATCTCCGTTTGACAAACGACGAAGAGGCGGTATATAAACACGTGCTTTTTGACCGGAAGGTCCACCTGGATGACCTGTTGCACCGCACGGGTCTATCCATGGGGAAACTGGGAGCCGCCCTGCTGCAACTCCAGTTCAACAACCTGATCCAGGAACTTCCCGGGCAGTATTATCTCCGGAATGTGAGGTAGCGCTTGAAACCCAAGTCCCTTGTCATAGTCGAATCCCCCGCCAAGGCCCGGACCATCGAACGGTACCTCGGTGGCGAGTACACCGTCCTCGCCTCCGTGGGCCACATCAAGGACCTGCCCAAGAAGCGGCTCGGCGTCGACCCCGCCCACGGTTTTAAAACCGACTATGAGATCATCCCGGGCAAGGAAATGATCGTTAAAAACCTTCGCAAGGCCGCGGACAAAGCCGACGTGATCTACCTTGCCGCGGACCCTGACCGCGAGGGGGAGGCGATCTGCCAGCACATTTTCGAGGAGATCAAGGCGGCCAACGACAAGGTCTTTCGGGTCATGTTCAACGAAATCACCCGCGACGCCATCCGCCAGGCGTTCCAGTCGCCGGGCCGGATTGACGAAAACCTGGTCAAGTCGCAGAACACTCGGCGCATCCTCGACCGGCTGGTCGGCTACAAGATCAGCCCGCTCCTGTGGCGGAAGGTGCGGCGGGGGCTGTCGGCAGGCCGCGTCCAGACAGTCGCCCTGCGCCTCATCGTGGATCGCGAGCGCGAGATCGGCGCATTCCAGAAAGAAGAATACTGGGTGTTCACCGCCCAGCTGGAAGCCGCCCTGCCGCCGCCGTTCCGCGCCAAGGCCATCAAGCTGGACGGACAGAAGTTTGTCGTGCGCACCGCCGACGAGGCCCGCACGCTCCGCGGCGAACTGGAGGCGGGCACCTTCGTTGTCGAGTCGGTCCGTGCCACCACCCGCAAGCAACACCCGCAGCCGCCGTTCACCACCAGCAAGCTGCAGCAGGAGGCCAACCGCCGTTTCAAGCTTCCGGCGGCCAAGACCATGCAGATCGCTCAGCGGCTCTACGAGGGGATCGACCTCGGCGACGGCAGCGTGGGCCTCATCACTTACATGCGCACGGATTCCACCCGCGTCGCTCCGTCGGCGCTGGAAATGATCCGGTCCTACATCCAGGACACCTACGGCAACGAGTACCTTCCTGAGAAGCCCCGGAGCTTTTCCAAGGCCGACCTGGCGCAGGATGCCCACGAGGCGATCCGGCCCACCGACATTGCCCGCACCCCGGCCTCCGTGCGCGCCCACCTAAAGGCGGACGAATACAAGATCTACACCCTGATCTGGCAGCGCTGCGTGGCCTCGCAGATGGAACCGGCTCTCTTCCGCCACACCGACATCAAGATCGCCGCCGGCCGCTGCCTCTTCCAGGCCACCGGCGACGTGCCGCAGTTCGCCGGTTTCCTGAAGGTCTACCAGGAGTCGGCCGACGAGGACGTCGCGGAGTCCGACCCGGCCAACCCCAACCTGCCGCCGGTGGAAGCGGGCCAGGAGCTGCGCCTGCAGCAGCTCCAGACCGAGCAGCAGTTCACCCAGCCGCCTCCCCGCTATTCCGAAGCCACACTCATCAAGGCTTTGGAGGAGAAGGGCATCGGACGGCCCAGCACCTACGCCCAGATTGTGACGGTGATTCAAAACCGCCAATACGTGATCAAGGAGGAAGGACGATTCCGGTCCACCGAGACGGGCGAGATCGTCATCGACCTGCTGACTCGCAGCTTCCCCGACCTGTTCGACTACAACTACACGGCCACCATGGAGCAGAGCCTTGACCTCATCGAGGAGGGGAAGCAGAACTGGCTCGTGGAGCTGCAGCGGTTCTACCGCGCCTTCGACGGCACCCTGCAGAAGGCCGAGGCCGAGATGTCCGATCTGAAGCGGGAGAAGATCCCCACCGACGAGCGCTGTCCCAACTGCGGCGCCGGCATGGTGATCCGCTGGGGTCGGTTCGGCAAGTTCATGGCTTGCGAACGCTACCCGGAATGCCGCACCAGCAAACCGGTCACCAACGACAACGGCAACGGCGACGCGGCCACCGCCCCGACCGCCAAGGCGCCGGCCCGGGTGCTGGACGAGCAGTGCCCCGACTGCGGCAAACACCTGGTGGAGCGATCCGGCCGGTTCGGCAAGTTCATTGCCTGCAGCGGCTACCCGAAATGCCACTTCAAGAAGAAGCCCGGCATCAACATGCCGTGTCCCCAGCCCGGTTGCAGCGGCGAGATCGTCATGCTCAAGAACAAGCGGGGACGCATCTTCTACGGCTGCTCCAAGTACCCCGCCTGCACCTTCACCAGCTGGCAGCGGCCGGTCCCCCGGAGTTGTCCCGCCTGCGGCAACGCCTACATGGTGCAGAAGCAGACGAAGAAGGACGGCTCCTTCCTGGAATGCCCCAAGCCCGAGTGCCGGCACCGGCTCCCGGGCGAGGCCAACGGGTCAGACGCGCCGTCCGACGGCAACTCCTGAGGGCATCCGCCTTGTCAGCCGGCGTGGATCCATGATATAACGGGGCTGACAATCCGGCGGGATCCACCCTCTCACGCATGAGCACGGACGTAATTGCACTGGTTACTTGGGCATTGCTGGCCGCCACGCTGGCTGCGCTGGCGCTGTATTCCGTCATCGAGAACGTGCTGTCGCGCCTCACCCGCGTGGACATCAAGCTGCTCATGGACCGACGCAAGGGGCTGGGCGAGGATCGATTCGTCACCCAGCTGCACCGGGGAAAGTACCGCGTCCAGATTCCCCTGCAGCTTTTCGTCCAGTCCATCCGCGTCGCCACCGGACTGTTCATTCTGATCCTGTTGAACCTGCACCGAGTGCCGTACGCCGCGCCGCTGGCACTGCTGGCGACGGTCATCGTGCTGTTCTTCCTCTCCCACTGGCTGCCGTGGGCTATCACCGGCACGGAGCCGGAGCGTGCCCTGCTGATCCTGCTGCCCTTCCTGCGACCGGTGCTTTTCATCGGCATCCCGCTCACCTATCCCATCATCCTCCTGGCGGCCCGGCGGCACGCCGCCTCGGCCGACAACGAGGCGGGCGAGGACGAGATCACCGACGAGGAGGTCCAGGCCTTCCTGGACGTCGGCGAAGAGGAGGGCATCTTTGAGCAGGAGGAAAGCCGGATCATCCAGCAGGTCGTCGAACTGGGCGACACGATCGCCCGCGAGATCATGGTTCCACGCACCGAGATCGTCGCCATCCCCGTCGGCGCCACGCAGGAGGAGCTGCGGGCGCTGATCGTCAAGTCGCGTCACAGCCGGATTCCGGTCTATGAGGGCACCATCGACGCCATTGTCGGCGTGATCTATGTCCGACACCTGCTGGCCAGTTACTCAGCCGGCGAACCGGGCGCCTCGTTCAAGGGCCTGATTCGCCCCGCCCTCTTCGTGCCGGAAACAAAGCGGGTGGCCGAGCTGCTCCGTGAGATGCAGGCCAAAGGCGAACAGATGTGCATCGTGGTGGACGAATACGGAGGCGTGGCGGGGCTGGTCACCCTCGAGGACATCCTGGAGGAGATCGTCGGCGAGATCCGGGACGAGGACCAACCGGTGGAGGTGGACATCCATCCCGACGGGGACGGAGCCTATACCATGTACGGCGACACCGACCTGTGGGACGTCCAGGAAACCTTGGGTGTGGACCTGGAGGAGGAGGGGTACAATACCATCGCCGGCCTCATCATCAAGGAACTCGGCCGTCTGCCGAAGCCCGACGAGATACTGCGGGTCGACGGCCTGGAGATCCAGGTGCTCGAAGTCGACAGCCGCAAAATCCACCGCGTCCGTGTCCACACGCTCGATGCCGACCGCTAGCCACCATATGCGGCGCGCCCTGCGCCTCGCCCGGCTAGGCACCGGGCGCACCGGTCCCAATCCCATGGTGGGGGCCGTGGTGGTCCGTGACGGCGCGGTCGTCGGGTCGGGCTTCCACATCTATTCCCGTCGTTGGCATGCCGAGCGGGTGGCCCTTGATGCGGCCGGCCCTGCGGCGCGCGATGCCGACCTGTACGTCACGCTGGAACCATGCTGTCACCACGGCCGCACGCCGCCGTGCACCGACGCGATCCTGGCGGCCGGGATCCGTCGGGTGTTCTGCGGCATGGTGGATCCCAATCCCCTCGTAGCGGGCGGCGGCATCGAGTGCTTGAGGCGTGCCGGAATCGACGTGATCGTGGCCGGCGACCCGGAGCCGTTCCGGTCCCTCAACCGCGGCTTCATCAGCCGCGTCACCCGCGGCCGGCCCTGGGTGACGCTCAAGGCCGCCGCCACCCTCGACGGCCGCGTCGCGCCCCTGTCGGGACGCTCCCGCTGGATCAGCGGCGAACGGTCCCGCCGCCATGCTCACTGGCTGCGCTTCCGCCACGACGCCATCCTCACCGGCATCGGTACCGTGCTGGCCGACGATCCGCTGCTGACCTGCCGGCACAAGCGGCCGCGGGAGCAGCCGCCGTTGCGGCTCGTGATCGACCCGACCCTGCGGCTGTCCCCGGAGTCGCGGCTGGCATCCACCGCCGCCGAAGCGCCGGTCTGGGTGTACTGCGGACCGGCGGCGCCGCCGGCGGCTCGCGAGGCCCTGGCCGCTCGCGGCGTGACGGTGATCCCAGTCACGGTGGCGAATGACGGCGGACTGGATTTGGCGGCGGCGCTTCGTCAGCTGGCGGATGCCGGCGTGTCCTCGGTGCTGGTGGAGGGCGGCAGCCGCACCCTGGCCGGCTTCATCCGAGCGGAGCTGGCTGACGAGTTCTGCTTCTATTTCGCACCGATGATCCTGGGCGAGCGGTCGCTCCCGCTGGCGGGCGACCTGGGGGCGCTGGAACTGGACGGCTGCCCCCGGCTGGACATCCGCCGCGTCCGTCCGCTGCCCCCCGACTGGCTGTTTGAGGGCTTTTTCAGCTTTCCGCCCGGCGGTGCACCAGCTGCTCTGCCTACCCGCTGAAGCCGGGCGGACGGTCGGATCCCAACCAAATATCCCGCAGAACAAAACGATGAACACAATCTATTTCAAGAATCTTCAGCGTCAGCACCGGATCGACACCAAGACGTTCCGCCGGCTGCTGCTGAGCGCCATGCGCCGGCTGGACGTCTCCGGATCCCTGCTGACGGTGGTATTCTGCCGCTCGGCGCGGATCCGGGAGCTGAACCGGCTGTACCGCGACCTGGACGAGCCGACCGATGTCCTATCGTTCCCCTCCGCCGATGCCGGCGAAGACGGACGGACCTACTTGGGGGATATTTTCATCGCCCCGGAAGTGGCGGCCGAGTATGCGTGTCAAGGCGGGATTGAGCTGGCTGACGAGCTGGCCGTCCTCCATCTCCACGGTCTGCTGCACCTGCTCGGATATGACCACGAGACCGACGCCGGCCAGATGCTGGCGCTGCAGGCCGCGCTGGAGCGGGAGCTCAGACCACGAGGACCGGGACGGTCGACCGCCGGATGACCCGCTCCGTAGTGCTCCCCACCACGTAATCCTCGACTTCGTCGTAGCCGTTGTTGGACAGGACGACCAGGTCGATGCTCGCCTCCGTGATGTAATCCACGATGGTCGCCGGCGGCGCGCCTTCCCGCAATGCAATGGTGACTCCGGATGCGCCCGCATCCGGCAGCGCAAACAACCGGCGGATCTTCGCCTCCATTCGGCCCCTCGCCTCGGGATCCAGCTCAAAGACGGAATCGACGCCGCCGGCGTAGTAGGCGGGGTGGAACCGCGCCTCCACCGCATGCAGGAGATGGATGTGGGGGGCGCTGTTCCCCCGGATGAGTGGCAGCCAGCTCATGGGCCGGACGGAATTGGACGAGAAATCGGTAGGGATGAGGACATGGTCCAGATGCAGGTCCCGCCCGTCGGACGTCAAGCAGGGCCGCATGCCTTGCCGCACCAGCCAGGCCGGACAGGGACAGCGGCGCAGCACCGCCTCGGCGACACTCCCGAACACCACCTGCTCGAGGCTGCGTCGGCCGTGGGTGGACATCACCAGCAGGTCGATCGCCTGTTCGGCAACATAATCCATGATCATGGACGGGACGCTGAATCCCCGGCGCGTTGCCTGGATGGTCCGGACGCGGCCGCCGGCGGCGGCGCCGCTGGAGCCGGCCAGCTTGTTTCGGGCCTGATCCTCCTCGGCCTCAAAAAACCGCGCCAGTGAGGCGAACTCGTCGGCGATACGTTGCGGATCGTAGGCGTGGGGTGTCACCGCATGGAACACGTGGAGGATGGCGCCGGACATCGCGGCCAGCGCCGACGCGTAGGGCAAGGCCGCCTCGGCCGCTTCGGAGAAATCGGTGGTGAACAGAATGTTCCGGAGTCGGGGATCGCTCATGGGGCACCGCCTGCTGTTTTTGAGCATTATAGCGGAGCCCGGGGCCGGCGACAACGGCAGCGTCCGTCGGTCGCCCGGATCAGAAACGATCAGATTTCCCAGCGCAGCAGGGAACTGCCCCAGGTGAACCCGGCGCCGAAACTGGCCAGGACGATCCAGTCGCCTTTCCGGATGCGGCCGTCCCGGGCGGCTTCGTACAGGCAGATGGGAATCGTGGCGGAGGTCGTGTTGCCGTAGCGATCGATGTTGACGATCACCTGGTCGTCGCGCAAACCCAGGCGTTCGGCGCACGCTGAGATTATCCGCAGGTTGGCCTGGTGGGGCACAAACAGTTTAAGCTGCTCCGGGGCCAGGTTGTTCCGCCGCAGGATTTCCTCAGAGGCGCTGGCCATCTCGGTGACGGCAAATTTGTAAACCTGGCGGCCCTCCTGGTGGATGACATGCATCTTCTTGTCCACAGTCTCGTGGCTGGGCGGGTTGAGGCTGCCGCCGCCCGGCATGTAGAGGAACTTGCCGCCCGACCCGTCGGTGCGGAGCACGAAGTCCTTCAATCCGACCTCGTTTTCGTCCGCCGGCTCCAGGAGCGCGGCGCCGGCGCCGTCGCCGAACAACACGCAGGTGGCTCGATCGGTGTAGTCGACGATCGAGGACATTGTTTCGGCGCCGACGACGACCACCCGCCGGTGGACGCCGGTCCGGACAAACTTCTCGCCGACGGCCAGGGCGAAGATGAATCCGGAGCATGCACCCGACAAGTCGAAGCCCCAGGCGTTCTTGGCGCCAATTTTCTCCTGGACCACGCAGGCGGTGGAGGGAAAGAACATATCGGGGGTCACCGACGGGATGATGATCAGGTCGATGTCCGCGGGCTCGATGCCCCGGGAGCTGCACAGGCGGAGGATGGCCTGGGCGGCCAGATCGGAGGTGGCCTGGCCCTTCTCTACGATGTGCCGCTCGTGGATGCCGGTGCGCTCCAGGATCCAATCGTTGGTGGTATCGACCATTTTCTCCAGATCCGCGTTCGTCAGGACGCGCTCCGGAACGTACATGCTGATGCCGGAAATCTTGACCTTATATTCGCTCACGAGGGTCCGCCTTTCGGGTGGAATTTTGAAAACCCAGTTTGTATCAGAATCGCCGGAGCATTTCAACCCCGAATTTCCGGTGCGGCTGTTTCCCGGTCTCGGTGCCGTAATTCCTCCGCGGCCTGCCGTCGGCAGAGCGGTTCGCCCGGATCGCCAGAAAAGTGAAGTCCTTTCGCCTTTTTTTGATAGAATGACATCTTTCATCTTGGCCCCGGGGCTGTTCGGATGAGCAGCGGCGAAGCAGAAGAGATCCGACGGTTTTTGGCAGGCGACGAGGGCGCGTTCCAGTTGATCATGAATCGCTGGCACCGCCCCATCGTCAACTTCCTGTACCGGTGCACCGGCAGCCAGGATGACGCCGCCGAACTGGCTCAGGAAACGTTTCAGACTGTCTCCCGGCGGCTCGGCGATTTGAAGGATCCCGCCCGGTTCTCCTCGTGGATCTACAAGATCGCCTTGAACCACTGCCGGATGCGGATGCGCAGACAGCGCAACCGACAGATGGAGTCGCTGGATGCCCAGACCTTTGAAAACAACGAGCCGAAGGACAGCTACCAATCGCTCACGCTCAGCACGTCGCTCTCACCGGAGGAGCGCCTGTCCAAGCAGGAGATGGCCCGGGTGGTCCGCCAGGCACTCGACCGGATCGAGCCGAAGCAGCGCGAGGTGATCGTGTTGAAGGAGTATTCCGGATTGCGGTTCCATGAGATCGCCGAGGTGCTCGACGCCCCGATCTCGACAATCAAATCCCGGATGTATCTGGGACTGGACAGCCTCCGGCGGGAAATCATCAAAATCATTCGACCATAGGTGTGCCATGCATTGCGATCAAGCCAGAGAACGTTTACTGGATCTGATGTACGACGAGTTGCCCCCGGGCGCCGACCGCGACGCCCTGGACGCCCATCTGAGCGGCTGCCCCCGCTGCCGGGCCGAAATGGACGAACTGGGCATCACCCGGCGATTCTTGGCCGCCTGGGATGACGACCCGCCCGCGGTTCTCCACCGCCCGCTCGTCCCTGCGGCCATGGTCGGCCGGCCGTTGCTTCATTTTCCACGCATCTCCTGGCTCACGGCCGCCGCCGCCTTGCTCGTGATCGCCGCCGGCGTCCTGGTGGCCATCACCCCGGTGCAGGTTCGCTATCACGACAACGCAGTCGAGATCCGTCTGGGCGACACGCCGACAGCACCCACCGCCGCCGACACGGAATGGCTGCGCACGGTGGATCAGATGATCGCCGAGAGCGAAGCCCGACAGATGGGCCGGTTCATGGATGCCATGCAGAATGTCAGTTTCCGACTCGAGGATGAGCGATACCGCGACCGTCAGGCCATCCAGCAGGGTTTCGATCTGGTGAAGGAGATTTACATGGACCAGATCGAGCGCAACAACCAGCTGCTGGAGCTGTCTCTCCAGCAGGCGGACTACCGCACCCGAATTCAGCCCCGTTGAGGTCGTCATGATGCGCAGAAGCTATCTGCCCGTTGTATTCTGCCTGATCGTCGGGCTGTCCGGTACCGCCAGCCTGTTTGGCGCCGGCACGCCGGCCGTCGATTTGAACCAGCTGCGGCGGGAGTGCGAACTGTTTGAGAACATCCTCAACACCTCCCTGCGCCAGAATATCCAGAATCCCCTGTTCATCGCCGAGAAAGTGCGCGGTGCGTATTTGGAAGGCTACGGCATCACCTTCACATACACCATCAATTTGAACCGATCGCTGATCCTGTTCCCTAGATCCGCCCAAACCGGCACCGCCCAATCCGGCAACGAGCCCGATCTCGGCAAGACGGTTCAGATCCTGCGGCGGTGCGCCGCGGAGGTGCTGAGCCAGTATGGATCAGCCTTCCGGCAGTTGCCCGCCCAGAATAAAATCAGTATAATCGCCCACGTTTTATCCCGCTCGGTGGATCCGAATGTGCAGTCCGGGCACGTCCTGGTCGTCACGGCCACCCGGAACGATCTGGACCAGCTCCTGCGGGCCCGGATCACCGCCGATGAATTTAAAAAGAGGATCGTCTACCTTGAGTATTAAGCTGTCCGAAATCAAACAGAAGAAAAAGATCGGCGATATCCTGGTGGAAAAAGGGCTGGTCACCGCCGACGAGCTCAAGACCGCGCTCAACCTGCAGAAGGAATCGCGGGAGAAAATCGGGCGGATCCTCTGCGAACTCGGCTACATCTCCGAGAAGGACCTGTTGCAGGAATTGAGCCTGCAGCTGGAAATCCCCGTCCTGACCCCCGAGATGATCCCGCCGGTTCCGGTCATCGAGAACACCTTCAGCATTAATTTTATGAAGTTCAACCGGTTTCTCCCGGTCCATTTTGAAGGTGGTCTGCTGAGCATCGCCTGCGTTTACCCCAACGACTACGCTCTGGTCAACACCATCCGCCAGCTCACCCAGCACGAAATCAAGACCTACCTGGCCGTCGAGTCGGAGATCATGGACCTCATCGACCGGCTGTACGGCGGCGCCGCATCCGACATGGAACGAATCATCGAGGGGATCGGCGACGGCGAGATGGCCGGTCTCGAGGACGTCGAAGATATCGAACACCTCAAAGACCTGGCCTCGGAGGCGCCGGTTATCCGCCTGGTCAACTTGTTCCTCCAGAAAGCCGTGGAGAGCCGCTCCAGCGACATCCACGTGGAACCCTTCGAGAAGGAGTTCAAGGTCCGCTTCCGCATCGACGGCATCCTCCACGACATCGAGTCGCCGCCGAAGCATCTCAAGGCGGCGATCATCTCCCGCATCAAGCTCATGGCCAAGCTGAACATCGCCGAACGGCGGCTCCCCCAGGACGGTCGCATCAAGCTCCGGGTGCTGGGCAAAGAGATCGACCTACGCGTCTCGACCCTGCCCACGCTGTTCGGCGAGAGCGTCGTGCTCCGCATCCTGGACAAAGGCTCGGCGGCCCACTATGACCTGGCTAAACTCGGCTTTCTCAGCGACACCATGAACACGATCCACACAATCATCCGCCGCCCCTACGGCATGTTCCTGGTGACCGGCCCCACCGGCAGCGGCAAATCCACCACCCTGTACGGCTCGCTCAAAAAGATCAACCTGCCTGACAAGAAGATCATTACCATCGAGGACCCGGTAGAATACCAGATCGAGGGTGTAAACCAGATCCACGTGAATCCCCAGATCGGCCTCACGTTCGCCAGCGGATTGCGCCACATCGTACGCCAGGACCCGGATGTGATCATGGTGGGCGAAATCCGCGACCTCGAGACTGCGGAGATCGCCATCCGGGCGGCCCTCACGGGCCATCTCGTATTTTCCACCCTCCACACGAACGACGCCCCGGGCGCCATTGCGCGCCTCATCGATATGGGCGCGGAAGACTACCTGCTGGCATCCTCGATCCTGGGCATCCTGGCCCAGCGCCTGGTCCGGGTCATCTGCGACGAATGCAAACAGCCGGTCCGGCCCGAGTCGGCGCTGCTTAAGCAGTTCAATTTCCCGGACGATACCATGTTCTTTGAGGGCAAGGGATGTCCTAGCTGCGCCGGCACCGGCTACCATGGACGCATCGGGATCTTCGAGTTGATGAACATGACCGAGGAGGTCAAACATCTGACCATCAGCCGCGCACCAGCTTCCGAGATCCGCAAGATGGCCGTTCAGCAGGGCATGCGCACGCTGCAGGAGGACGGTTTTCTGAAAGTCAGCCGGGGTATGACCACCCTCGCCGAAGTGCTGCGCGTCACGCAGGACGTGTAGGCGAACCGCACGAGGGATCATGACGGCATTCACCTACAAAGCCACCACCCGCGACGGCAAGGTCGTCGATGGCCTGATCGAGGCCGAGAACGAGCGTGCGGTCCTGATTAAACTGCAGGACCTGGGCTATCTGCCGCTGCGGATCACCGCCGGATCAAAAAGCGGCGCCTCGGTGTTTGCGTTCAATTTTTCGGCTCAGCGGCGACGCAAGGTCCGCGCCAAAGACCTGCTGATGTTCACCCAGGAGCTCAAGACTCTGCTTCGTGCCGGACTGCCGCTGGACCGCAGCCTGATGATCCTCGAACAGCTCACGGAGAAGGGTGTGTTCCAGGAGATCATTCACGACGTCATCGGCAAGATCAAGGGCGGCAAAACACTGGCCGACGCCATGGCCGATCATCCCGACGTGTTTCCCAAGGTCTACGTGAACATGATCCGTGCGGGCGAATCCGGCGGCGTGGTGCCGCAGGTCCTGGAGGAAGTCAGTGCTTATCTCGAGCGGAGCGTCGAGCTCAGGACCTACCTGGCGACCTCGCTGATTTACCCGGTCATCGTTTCCTCGATGATGATCGTGTCGCTGCTGGTGATGTTCCTCTTCGTGATCCCCAAGTTTGCGCAGATCTTCGAGAGCTCGCGGGCACCGATCCCGCTGCCCATGCAGGTGCTGATGACGATCAGCGATTTCTTCACCGGCTGGTGGTGGGCGATCGTGGGCGTCCTGGTCCTCGCCGTCTTCGGCTTTGTCCGCTGGCGTCAGACTCCCCGGGGCCGGCGGGTCTGGGACGAGCGGCTGCTCCGGACCCCGGTCCTCGGCCGACTGGTCAGTCTGGTGGAAGTCGCCCGGTTCAACCGGACCCTGGGCACTCTGCTGCAAAGCGCCGTCCCGCTCGTCCAGGCGCTCACGCTGGTCAAGGAGATTATCAACAACCAGGTCATCGCCGAAACCATCGAGCCCATCAAGAACGGCGTCAAGAAAGGTGACGGGCTGGTGGGTCCCATGCGGAAAACCGGCGTTTTTCCGCCTCTGTCCCTGCACCTGATCGAGGTGGGCGAGGAAACCGGCAACCTGGCCGCCATGCTCACGCAGGCCGCCGATGTGTTCGAGAACGATGCCCGGGTGGAGGTCAAGCGGTTGATCGGCCTGTTTGAGCCCGCCATGATCCTGCTGATGGGCGTGGTGGTGGGCCTGATCGTCATCACCATGGTGTTTTCGATATTCAGCATCAGTGAGATTCCGATGTAGGAGAAGCTATGAGCGAGAAACGGGAACGTCGTCGGCAGCATCCCAGGGGTTTCAGCTTGATCGAGCTGATGGTGGTGCTTGTCATTCTGGGTCTGATTGTCGGCATCGTGGGCCCGAGCGCGTGGCGCCGGCTGACCCAGGGCCAGAAGATTGCGGCCAAGACTCAGATCCAGCAACTGGAAGCGTCCCTGCTCAGTTTCAGCACCGACATGGGCCGCCTGCCCACCACCGAGGAGGGGCTCAAGGCGCTCGTCGAGAATCCGGACGGCTCGGAACTGTGGGCCGGCCCCTATCTGAACAAGATGAAGGTCCCCAAGGATCCCTGGCAGGCGGACTACGTGTACACCTTTCCGGGTTCCCACAACAACGAATTCGACCTTTACTCCAAAGGGCAGGACGGCCAGGCGGGGACCGCCGACGATATCACCAACTGGGAATGATCCATGAACCGGCGCCACGGCGGATTCACGTTTGTCGAGGTGGTGGTGGTATTGGCCATCCTGGCCGTCACCGGCCTCGTCGCCTATCCGCCGCTGCACGCCACACTGGAAAAAACCCGGATGGAGAGCGCCGTCCGGGAGCTGGCGGCGCTTTTGAAGTACGCCCGGGAAAAATCCATGGCCGAACAGGAGACCGTGGCCGTGGTGCTGCGCAAGCAGGAAGGCGACCTGACGATCTTCAATCGCCGCGGCCAATCTATCAAATACTACCGCCTGTACGACAAAATCGAATTCGTTCGCCTGATCCTGGACGGGCTCGACGTGGCGGACAATCGGACGGTGGTGTGGTTCTACCCTGACGGGCGCAGCACGGGTGTCGCCATGGTCGTCCGCCACGAAAGCGGCCATCAACTTCGGCTGAAAACCGACATTCTCACCGGCAACACGCGAATCTTCGCGCCCGGGGAAAGCGGGTTCGATGATGAAATGTTCAATCCCTGACAACCGGGAGACTCGATCCCGCCTCCGTCGCCGGCGCACCGACGCCGGATTCTCCTTGTTGGAGGTGGTGATCGCGGTGGTGCTGGTCGGGGTGATCTTCGGCGCCATCATTCAGGCGTTCTCATACTCACTGCGGAACATCAGCCAGGTCAACGTGTATCAGATCGCCCTCCAGCTGGCGCAGAACAAGATGAACGAGCTGATCATCGACGAGAACATCATCGAGGACGGGGCACTGGACGGATCATGGGATGACAATTACAGCTGGCGCGCGGTGATGGAAACCCGTGAAGTGGACGATCTGACCGTCGACAAGAGCCGCCTGACGACCCGGCTGCTGCATATCCGGCTGACCGTCACCTACGCCAGCGAAGGCCGACGCCGGGAGGTCCGGCTCTTCACCATCAAGCTCGTGCCCAAACCGAACGTGGGCGCGCCCGGACGTCTGTCGGGGGGGAGGACGCCCTATGGCCGCTAGGCGCCGGCTCTCCCCCAGAGGATTCAGCTTGCTGGAAGTGCTGGTGTCGGTGACGCTGTTCGCCATCATCTGTTCCGTGCTTTACTCCGGCTTCGCCATGGTCACCCGCAGCTGGCGCCGCGGCCACGAGACCATCCAGCAGAGCGAGCGGCTGCGCAGCGTGTTCGAGCTGATCCGGCGTCAGGTCATCTCCATCTACCCGGTGGTACCGGTGGAGGAGGACATTGAAGCAGATCTGGCCCAGCCGGGACCCCAGCGCATGATCGCCGCCAAGATCCCCTATTTCGTGGGCAGTGACCAGCAGGTCGCCTTCGTCACCCTGTTTTCGCTCCGGCTCAACGCCATACCCGGCCTTTGCTTCGTGGCCTATGGTGTCGAGCCGTCCCCGAGCGGCGACGGGCTGGCCCTGGTGGAACTGGAGAAGCCGTACACCGGCATCAGTCCGCTGGCGGCGGACGGCCTGTCGTCGACGCCCGAAAACATGTATCGCTACACCCTGCTCGACCAGTTGGCGGAAGTCACGTTCGAGTTCTATGGTCTCGACCTGTCCCAGGCCGGCGTCCTGCCGGAGGAGGAGCAGATCAAGCAGTGGTACCCCACCTGGAAAGTCGAAGAGATGGGCGACCTGCCGGAAGCGGTCCGCATTCGCTACCGGTTCATGCCCGAAGCCAAGATGCGGTTCCCGGAGGGTGAGATCCTGGTTCCTATCCGGAGCAAAGGCAACCTGCCCGCCGGTCGGGTGCCGCGGAGAATGCCGAATGCGACGACGTGAGCGCCCCCCGCGGGGCTCGGTCCTCATCGCGATGTTGTGGATGCTCATGGCCATGAGCATCCTGTGCATCAGCTTCGCCAAGACGGTCCGGGTGGAAGCCAACGCGGTGTCCAACACCCGCGGCCTGACCCAAGCGTACTACCTCGCCCAAGCCGGCATCTCCGAGACCATCTACAAGCTGGTGGTCTACCGCCTCGAAGGCGGCGTCTCGTCATTTTCAGCCGAAGCCGAGTTGGAACCCCGCGACATCGATCGCGGCCGGGTGATCCTGCACACCGACGTCGCCGACGTGACAGTTGAGATCTTCGATGAGGACGGCAAGATCAACATCAACCGCGCCAACAAGGACCTCCTGCTCAGCCTCCTGCTCGGACTTGGCCTGGAGGACGACCGCGCCGACATCATCTCGGACTCCATCCTCGACTGGTGCGACATCGACGAAGACTATCACGCCAATGGCGCCGAAACGGACTATTACCTGGGCCTGGAAAATCCGTACGCCGCTAAAAACGGCCCCATGGATACCATCGAGGAGTTGCTGCTGATCCGCGAAGTCGACCCCCAGCTCTTCTACGGCTACACCTACGAGGACGAGACCGGCTCGTTGCGTCACATGCCGGGGCTCAACCAGTGCGTCAGCGTCTATGGTTCCGGTTCCGGCGTCAACATCAACTCGGCGCCGTACACCGTGCTGCTGAGCATCGGTTTTCCGCCCGAGATGGCCCGCCGCATCATCGCCGAGCGGCAGGAGCGCCCCTTCAAGGACCAACAGGATTTCAACACGCGCGTGCCCGAGTCCCCCGGCATGGAGCAGCTCAAGGCGCCCATTGTGACGCGTCCGCCGGTGCAATCCTCGTATTTTTCGCTGATCTCCACCGCCAAGATGCACAACTCAAAACTCCAGAAGACCATCCTGGCCATTGTCCGGCTCAATCCGCGCTTCCCGCTCAAGCACAGCATCGTGTACTGGAACGAAAACTATCAGACGCAGACAGCCGATTTCGAACTCATGGAGGAACAGGGATTGCCATGATGTACCTGAAAAAAGCCATCGGCGTGTTCTATCACGACGATGATCTGGACATCGAGGTTGTCGCCCGCAGCTTCGGCGACATCCATTTTCTGGGCAGCCTGACGCTGAGCGGTCTGTCCCAGAAGGATCCGCTGGTTTTTCGGTCGGAGCTCGAGGATTTCTTCGACGGCTTGAAGATCAAGCCGGAAAACGTGGTCGTCGGCCTCGCGCCCGACCAGCTCGCATTTCGGCGCCTGGTCCTGCCCGCCGAGGCCGAGGACAACCTGGAACAGGCGATCCGGCTCCAGATCATGAACGTGGTCCCTTCCGACACCGATGAGTTCTGCGCCGAGAAAATCGTCCGCCGCAGCGCCGACGGCAAGTCCTACGAGGTCGATCTCTACATCATCCCCCGCGAGCGCGTGCGCAAGCTGCTGGACTTGTTGCGGCAATTGGGCTTGGCCCCCCAGGCGCTGACACTCACCGCGCTGGGTTTCGAGCGCCTGCTGAAGAAGGATGGCCCGGCCAACCAGCACCCGGTGTTCATCGCCGATCTGGATTTGAACAATTTCGCCGTCCACGTGTTCCAGGGCGGCCGATTCACGTATTTCAAGCTGGCCTGGATCAACCCGGCCAACAAGAACCTTCAGAACGTCCTCAAGGAAGTGGAGCGCTGCGCGTCGCTGATCCAGCTGCCGGACGACCAGGACATCGACGTGATGCTCAACATCTCCGACTCCAACTGGCAGGACCAGCTGGTCGAGGGCGAATATCCTTTCCTTCGCTATCTCAAGGAGTGTTCCCCCTTCCCGGAGCGCACCACACTGAACCTGAAGCCGCTCTCCGTGGCCCTGCAGGCGCTGGAGCACAACCGCCGCTCCTTCAACCTCATCCCGGTCGAATGGCGTGAAAAATCGTCCTCGATCAGCCTGGTGCCGACCCTCATCCTGGCGGCGGGCTTGGTTCTCCTTCTGGGGATCAGCTTCACCCGGGTGTATTTCCAGGAGTCGTCCTACAACGACCAGCTCCAGCGGAACATCGCCAAAATCGAGCGCGAGTATCGGAGCACAATGCAGTTGCGCCGGAACATCGTCCGCGTCCGCGATGAACTGGACACCTACCAGCGCGTGATCAAAAAGCCGATTTCCGACCTGGACATCCTGCGGGAACTGACCGAGAAGGCGGGTGACAAGACCTATCTCAGCGAATACGTCCGCGCGAACAACCTGATCGTCAGCGGGTACACCGACTCGGTGCTGGATCTGCAGACGCGACTGACGGCCATCCGGTTTTTCAAGGGCATCAATCTGCAGGGGTCCATCACCAAAACCAAGGAAGGACTCGAGCATTTTCGCTTCGAGATCCAACTGCTGGAGGAATGACGTGAACATCTCACGCAGGGACCGGCGGGTCATCCTGATTGGCGGCGTGATTGTTCTGCTGCTCGCGGCCGTCTGGTACGGGGTTCTGCCGCTGATTGAATATACCCGTCAGCTGGAGACCGACAAGAACCAGCTCGAAAGCGATCTGATCCGCAAAGCGGAGATCATCCGCCAAAAGGATGCCTACCAGCAGTCACTGGCCGGCCTGATGGCCGCTGAAGACCGCTTCCGGTCGATCATGATCGAGGGCACCGATCCCACCCAGGTGACATCCGAGCTGCACCGCGTGGTGAACACGCTGGCCGAGCAGCACGGCATCAGCGTCTCGCGGATCGACGCCTCCCTGAAGCCTGAGCGGTTCGACAGCGAAACGATCAAGCAGAATCCGTTCATGGGCAATTTCCTCAAACTGCGCGTGCGGGCTTCGCTCAAGTGCACTCCCGACAAGCTGATGGCGATGCTGGCGTCGATCGAAGGGCATCCGAAATTCCTTGCGGTGGAGCGTCTGGAGGTCCGGGCCTGGAACGTTCGACCCGACAAGGAGATCAATCCGGATATCGTCGTGATGACGCTGATCTTCAAACCGGACGAGAGCGGAGCCGACAAAAAGAAACCTTCCAGCCAGGCTCGCCTGGCCGGAAATCCCTCGGGAGGCCGATCATGAAACGACCCATCATTCTGGCCAATATCATCCTGATTCTGTGCATGGCGGGGCTGACCTACAAGCTTAAACTGGACTGGGATCGCTGGAATCAGCAGCACAACATGCAAAAGCTCATGGAGCGGGTCAAACCGCAGGCTCCGGAATCCACGGCAATCGACGTCCAGCCTGTCCGAACGGCGATCCCGGCGACCGAGTTGAGTTACATCTCCGACAACAACCTCTTCCACAAGGATCGCAACATGAACCTGCCGAAGGACGAGGATAAGGCGAAAGCCGTCATCCGCCTGAACAATCCCCCTGAGATCATGGGGGTCGTCGTCATCGAGGGCCGGAAGTATATACAAGCGCGGTCCTCGAAAGGCGGGGGCGAGGGCAATCGTGCCGTGCAACTCGGTGAAGGCGACAAATGGGAAAGCATCTGGCAACTCGACTCCATCCTCGACGACCGAATCGTACTCGTTTCCGGCGAAGCCCGCGAGGAAGTCCTGTTCCACGACCCCGGCAAGCGCCGGGTCCAGAAAGCGCCGGGCCCCAGTCAAGCAAAAGGAAAATCCGCCATCCTGACCATCGGGGGTTCGTCCGGCTCCTCATCGTCCAGCCGACCCGCGACCGCATCCGCCGCGGCCGACGTGACGCCGCCGAAAACGACTTCTGCTTCTGTATCCTCCCCGACAACCGAGCGAAGCCGCACCAGCAGCACCCGCGATTTCCTGAACCGTCGCTCCAGTTCGTCGCAACCCAGCAATCGAACCGGTGCGACAAGCACCAACTCGGCGCAGCGGAGCAGCTTCTTCCGCGCCGGCCAGCGCAGGCCGAATTAACCCGCGCCCATCGGTCAATCAAGTATAGGAGTTTTCATATGATGAATCGTGTGATCCTGATCCTGGCGCTCGGTGCACTCATTCAGTGTCTCCCCGCCGGTCCGGCGGCAGGGCCGGTCGCACCAGCCTGCCCGGGCGGAGTCGTCTTCGCGCAGGACTCCGAACCCCAGGAGGAGCAAACCGACACTCCCGCACCGAGAACAGCCGAAGATGTCAAGAAAAAACGGGAAGAGATGCAAAAGCGCCTGAACGCTATCCGCGCGCAGCGGTCTTCCCGGCAAAATCCACCCAAGGCCGGTGAGGCGGCACCACGACGCGCTCCGATTCCGATCGAGGCCCAGGCGATCCCTCCGGCCGAACAGGCTCAGCCACCCGACGGCCAAGAACCCAAGCCGGACGGCACCGGCGGAACCGCGGCCGCTACACCGACGCCGCCGGCACCAGCCAAGGCCAACATCACCGCGAAAGGCATCAGCTTGAAATACGACGACGTCGATCTGCTCGACTTCATCGATATCGTCGCCGGCATTCTGAACCTGAGTTACATCGTCGATCCGCAGGTCTCGGGCCGCGTCAGCATCAACATGAACTCGCCCGTCCCCCGGGAAGCCCTCTATGACATTTTCATCGACATCCTGCGAATCAACGGGGCGACAATCATCCGATCGGGTGATATCCATCATATCGTCCCCATCGAGGAGAGTCGGCAGTACCCGGCGGCTATCGAAAAAATCGATCCCGACTACACTTCCGAGGGCAATGATCTGACCACCGTCATCACCCCGATCGAGTTCATCCCGTCCGCTGACATCGCCAAGCTTCTGGATGAGTTCAAGACGGAAAAGACACTCATCATCAACTACGAAACCTACAACCTGCTGGTCCTGACCGACTTCAAGGACAATCTGCGCAAGCTTTTGCATATCATCAAGATCCTGGACGGCGGCTTTTTCGAAGTCAACAAAGTCGAGCTCATCCCCGTCAAGTTCAACAAGGCCGAGGACCTGGCCAAGGACTTGGAAGCGGTGTTCAACGCGGGTGGCTCCTCCAGCGGCATCCGATTCATCGCCGTCCCCCGCATGAACGCGGTCCTGGCGGTCTGCCGGTCCCCCCGCGCGCTTGAGGCCGTCTACAAGTGGGTGGAAAAACTGGACACGCCATCCTCCGGCGGCAACGAAACGTTCGTCTACAAGGTGGAGAATACGACCGCCACAAACATCGCCGATATCCTGGGTCAGCTGTTCGCCGACCAGGGCGCCCAGGTGGGCACTGTGTCGGCTCCTCAGCGGGCGATCCAGACCGGTGAGGGCGGAACGGAACGGTCCTCCGCCGGTGTGCCTTCCGGCGGCCAGATCATCAGCCCGCAGCTCAAGGGTACCATGCGCGGAAGCGAGCGTGGTCCGATCCAGGGTCTGTCCGGCGGCGTGAAAATCATCGTGGATGAACTCAACAACAACCTGATCATCCACGGCACCCAGGCCGATTACGAGTTTTTGCTGAAGACCATCAAAAAGCTGGATGTCCTTCCCCGTCAGGTGCTCATCGAGGCCAAGGTGATCCGGGTTGACCTGAGCGATTCACTTTCGATGGGTGTCAACTACTTTCTGCAGCAACGGTCCGGCACCTCCCCCCCCACCACGGGCTCCATCCAGTGGGGGGAAAGCGCTGGGCTGAACATCAGCTCCATCGCGGTGTTCGGTTCCCGTGAAATCAAGGCCCTGCTCGACACGCTGGAAACCATCTCCAAGATCCAGGTCCTGAACAGCCCGTCCGTTCTGGTGCTGGATGGCAACGAAGCCACGATCAGCGTCGGCACCGAGATCCCCATCGCCACGAGCACTTACACCAACCCGTGGGCGAACAATCAGGATCCGAATTACAACATCACCAACACGCAGATCCAGTACCGCTCCACGGGCGTCAACCTCAGCGTGTCGCCTCGGATCAGTGCCTCCGGAATCGTGACCCTGGAGATCGCCGTAGAGGTGAGCTCGCCCGGCGACAGCGCCGGCGGACTGGGCGGCTCCCCTCCGATCAACGCGTCCAACGTCAACTCCACGCTTGTGGTCGAAGACGGCAAGTCGGTCCTCATCGCCGGACTGATCAAGGAGGAGAACACCAACTCGCGCAGCGCCGTACCGTTGATCGGCCACGTGCCGATCTTCGGGTGGCTCTTCAGCTCGACGACCGTGTCGAAGGCACGGACAGAGCTCATCGTCATCCTGTCGCCCCGGGTGATCCACACGACCCAGGACGCCACCGCCGCCACGTATCAGGTCGTTGACACCCTTTCCAACATCAACAAGTATTTGAAGAAGAAATGGCCCCAGGGCCAGTTGGGCGTGCTCCGTGACACCTCGGACGCCGCTAAAAAGTTGGAAGAATCCCTGAAGGAAGGACACAAACCGGAACAGCCGGAACTCGAATCGGACGAATCAAAACAGGATACGCCGCCGCCGGCAGAGAAACCGCCGCAACCACCCGAGCCGCCGCCGGTAGAGAAACCGCCGCAACCACCCGAACCGCCACCTGATACAGCGGATCCGCCGGCCCGAGTCGGCTGATCGACACGCAAGCTGAAGACGCCTGACAGGGTCCCCCGGGACCCTGCTTTGTTTGCCGCAGAATTTAGCAACTTTTCGGGTGGTTTCTTATCTCTATCGTATGGATAATGTTGATCTGTGAAATTTTGTCCAACAAACTGCAGTAGCTTAAACCGTTGAATGCCCAAGACCTCCAGTCATTGATTCAGCAGGCTCAGGATGGCGACCGGGATGCGTGTCATCTGCTGTACCAGCATTTTGTCGCCCGAATCTTTAATTTTGTATTGGGCATGGTGCGCAGCCGGGAGGACGCGGAGGATGTCACCCAGGACGCTTTTGTCCAGGCATTCAATAACCTGCTCCACCTCAAGGATTTGGGCAAGTTTGAGCAGTGGTTGTACCGCATCGCCCGCAATGAAGTGTACCAGCGTTTCCGGCGCAGGAAGGTCCAAGAGGTGATGCTGGAGCCCGAGTCACTTCCCGCCGAAGAGGCCGGCGGAAGGCGCCCCACCAGCAATCCGGAAGAAGAGGTCCTGACGGTGGAACTGGAGCAGGTTATTCAGCGAACGCTCGCCGAACTGCCGCCGAAATTGCGTGAGGTGTTCATCTTGTCCGTGCTCCAGGAATTGAGCTACAAAGACATTGCGGACATCGTCGACCGTTCGCTCCTGTCGGTGAAGACGGATATTTATCGGGCTCGCGTTTTTGCCAAAGAGATGATTAAACGGTATTTGACCCAAGGTTAATGAAATGAATCGGCTGTCATTGCGCTATCGAATTCACTTCCTGGTCGGGGATACCCGGCTGGGTCGGAGTGTCTTCCGGCGTTTTGAGGAGTCGGCCGACATTCGGCAACTCCGACAAGACGAAGCGGACGTGGACGCTTTTTTCCAACAGCATTTTCGGGCAGCCGAACCGGCAACCGACATGTGGCCCCAGATCGCCCGCCGGCTGGACAAGCCGGGTGCACGTGCGGTTCCTTTCGCCGCTTCCCTTCGACCGGCATCCCGCACGATCCTGACCGCCGCTGCTGCCGTTCTGCTTGTCACCACACTGGTCCTGCTCACGCCCCGGTCCCCCGGCCCTTCGCGTCAGGAAATTCTGAGCGCCATCGACAGTCGTTACCAGACCATCTGGGCGGTTGACGCGGCCACACAGACAAACCCGTTCGACGGCAACGGCATCCTTGAAACCACCGCGGATGAAAATCCGTTCCAGACCGCAGGGGGCCCGGTCACAGCCAGCATGCGGCTTGACGAGAACCCGTTTCGGCGATTGATCCAACAGGATTAAGACTCAGGAGACTGACATATGGACGCTGCAACACAATTCCAAAGAACCGGCAAACGGATGCTTCTGTTTGTGATCGGTCTGATGATCTGTCTGACGAGCTACGGCCCGGCGGCTGCGGGTGATTCGGCCGCCGTCGACGCCAGGACCGTGAAACAGCTGTCCATTGCCGAGACGCAGCACGAGATCATCCAACTCCTGATTCAGAAGGGTGAATACGACAAGGCCATCGCCGAGCTGCAGGTGATTCTCGACCTCAATCTGCCGGTAGCCTTTGAAGAGGCGGTTTTCAAGGAAATCGTCATCGTAACCAAGAAGCTGTATGATTCGGGCCAAAAAGAGCACGCGTACCGGGTCCTGGAGCTTGGCTTCAATTCACTTAAAACAACGGATTTTCGCGCCCGCGTGTTGAACGTGAAAGCCGGTTTGCTGAAGCGTGACGGACGATTGGACGAAGCAATCCAAACCTACAAGCAGGAAGTCGAGCTGCGCGAGAAGAAAACCGGCAAATAGTCAAACCTGTTTCTCAGCCGACCGGATTTAAATTCCCAAAAATATTATTTTTTTCTTTACATAAATTTTTTTTGGTGTCAGAATAAAGTCGTTATATTAACCGGACGGGTCTTCTGTGACCACGAAACGACTGGTTGTCATCGCAAGTGTGATCCTGCTGACCGTGATCGTCAACGGCGGGCGCCCCTTCTCATTCCCGCATAACGGATCGGCACTGCCCCGGCACCACTTCGACGCGGTGGCCGTCAGTTCAGACCTCGGATCCACCGCTGAACAGTCGTTACATGCTGCCCTGCTTTTCCAACCTGTCCTTGATTTCCAGCACGTGGCCGGCCGTACCCCGCAGGACCGGCATCATTCGACTGGTTCCGTCGACGCCCCTTTGCGCATCGACCGTCCGATTGTCACCATCCCCAGCAAACCGTCCGCGGCGGGCCACACGCTCCCCACACTCGCCGCAAACCAACGCGCCAGCCAGATCCCGACCCGCATCGGAAACGTGCCCGACAGCTTCCTCTCCAGCGATTCGTCGGAAACCAATGAGCCGGTAGTGCCCATTGCCGTGCTGGCGACGCTGGTCAACGAAGATCCGTGGAACGGCGCCTTCGAGCCCAGCGACGACAATCCCTTCACCCAAGTGCTTCTGCAGACCGATCCCGAACCGGACAATCCGGCACACGATAACGGCAGCAGCGATGACGGTTCGGACGCCTCTGCTCATGCCGGCGACGAGTCATCGGGCGACGACGGCACCGACTCAGCTTCGGAAACCAGCGACACCGACATCGCATCCACGGTGGAATCATCCGAAGGCAACCCGGAGTTTGTCGTGTTCCACCGTTCGGCATCCGGTCAGACGGTCAGCCTGTTGACCCAGAGGATTGACGAGTGTCAGTTCAAGACGGACACCGGTGCTGTCCTACAGATCCAGTTGTGCGGCACCTTCCTGGATCGACGCGGCGCCCCCTGCTTCCTGCTGTTTGACGATTTCAACAATGACTATCTAACGGATGTCCTCAACATCCAACAATCCAATGGGTCGTGCCGGCTCTTCCTGAATACAGGGGCGGAACTTGCCCCCATGCGTCCGTTCACCCCGGACAACCGGCCCAAGTTCGGCACGCGTCTGCCCTTCTACGAACCAGGCAGCCGGCAGCTGATATTGTACGGCCCCGAGAACAACGTGCTCGACATCTATGAGGACTGGGGAGTCGGCCGATTCGAAATATCCGTCAGCATCCCGCTCGCGTTCAAGTACGATGGTATCGCCGCCTCGGATTTCAACGGTGACGGATTCAGCGATCTGGTCCTGCAGAATTTGAAGTACAACCGGGTGAACTATCTTCAGAACATCAGAGGGCAGGCTCTCCAGCTGTTGGCGACGCCGCCGTCTTTCTCCCCACCGACGTTGGTTCAGTTCTCTCCCTGGCCGGGTCGGTCTGTTGCCAAGTTCTGGTTGTGCGACTACAAGGATCAACTGATGATCTATCCGGTGATCAGCGGCCCCAGTCAGCTGGCGGCGTTGCTGAATCGTCTCGACGCGGACAATTGCCTGGTTGTCGGCGATTTCGATCAAGACAATCGCATCGACTTCGCCATCGGTCGGATCTCATTCTAACCGGGGCGTAATGGCCCAACTCCCCCGTGTATCCATCCTGATTCCTGTTTACAACGAAAAGGAGTCCTTTCCGGAGCTCCACCGCCGTCTCGTGACAGTCATGGCGGAGTATGGCGCCCCGTTTGAGATCATCTATGTCAACGACGGCAGCACTGACGGATCGGCGGAAGTCCTCGATGCCTGCTTTGCCGGCGACGCGCGCGTTCAGGTGATCCACTTCCGCCGGAACTTCGGCAAAGCCGCCGCCCTCTCCGCCGGCTTCTCAATCGCCCGTGGTGTGGAACTGATCACCTTGGACGCCGACCTGCAGGACCTGCCCGAGGAAATCCCTCGATTTCTCGACAAGCTCCATGAAGGCTACGACTTGATCAGCGGCTGGAAACACCCCCGACGCGATCCATTGAGCCGGCGGCTGGCGTCACGGATCTACAACCGGGTCACCCGGTTCCTTTCCGGAGTGCCGCTCCACGACATGAATTGCGGATTCAAGGCGTTCAGCCGGGAGGCCTCCCGCTCCCTGCGTCTCTACGGCGAGCTCCACCGGTACATCCCGGTCATCGTCCACAGCAAGGGATTCCGCGTGGGTGAAATCCAGATCGCGCACCACCCGCGCCGCTTCGGCCGATCCAAGTACGGTCTGTGGCGGTTCATCAGCGGGTTCTTCGACCTGATCACCGTGCTGATGCTGACCCGGTTCATCTCGCGTCCGCTGCACGTGTTCGGCTTGATCGGTTCCCTGGCTGTACTGGCCGGCGGCGGCACGTCTCTTTATTTGATCATCAGCCGGCTGTTCGGTGAATTCCTCAGCAACCGCCCACTGTTCTACCTGGCCCTGTCGGTGCTCATCGTCGGCGTCCAGCTGGTATTCTTCGGCCTGCTGGCCGAGATGATCGCCCACTCGCGTAACACCGAGGCGCACTACTCGATCCGGGAACACAAGCATCACCAGCCGCCCATTGTCGAGGACGACCCTTGACCCTGGGCATTCTCGGCCCCTTCCCGCCGTTCCGCGGCGGTATCGCCACATTCAACGTCCACCTCTGGACTGAATTGCACAGACGGACGCACTGTTTCGCCTGGAATTACCGGCGGCTGTATCCGCGGCTGGTTTTCCCCGGCCAAACTCAGCTTGACGAGAGCCGTGTACCATTCCAAGTGCCGGCCGAAGCCGTGTTCGATCCGTTCCGGCCCTGGCACTGGCCGGCCGGTCTGCACGCCATCGACTGTTCAATGCCCCGCGCCCTGATCGTAGCGGTCTGGACGCCGCTGTTCGCTCCATCGCTGGCACTGTTCCTGAATCGTCTGCGGCGACGCACCCGGATTCCCCTGGCCGCCGTCTGCCACAACATGCAGCCCCACGAGCGCATTCCACTGGGCGGAATATTTCAGCGCCGGCTGCTCCGGACCATGGACACGGTGATCGTCCACTGCCGGCGCGACCAGGCAGCGCTCGCCGACGCACACCATGGACAATCCGTGATCGCCCTGTACCATCCGCTCTACGAGCAATTCCCCGGTCCCGCCGATCTCGACCGGAACGACGCGCGCGCCCGACTGGGTCTGGCGGATGCCACGCACCGGCTCATCCTGTTCTTCGGCCTGGTACGTCCATACAAAGGACTGGATGTGTTGCTGAAGGCGTTCCGAATGCTGTCCGCCACCGATCCGGACGTGCGCCTCCTGGTGGCGGGCGAATTCTACGAAAAACCCGAACGCTTTGAACCGTTGCTGGGCGAGCTCGTCCGCAGCGGGCGGCTTTTCCTGCGAGATCGGTTCATCCCCAACGAGGAGGTTCATCTCCATTTCCGGGCTGCCGATCTGGTGGTCCTGCCCTACCGCCACGCTACCCAGAGCGGGATCATTCCGCTGGCCTACCAGTTCTGTCGCGGCGTTGTGAGCACCCGGGTAGGCGGTCTGGACGAGATGGTTGCAGACGGGGAATCCGGCTATCTCGTTCCGCCGGATGATCCGGCCGCGCTGGCCGAAGCTATCCGGCGGTTTTTGGCTCGGCAAGCCGATATCGAATCGCACGTTCCCGGATTTGCGGACCGGTTCCGCTGGCCCGGCTATGTCGACGCCCTGCTGGCCGCCCTCCCGACGCCACCGAACATCCCCTGATCCACCGCTTGCAATCCCCGCTCCATCCGTTATAATTGTCAGTTTCATTTGACCGGGACGTCATCTATGAACGGTTACATCGACCTACACCTGCACTCAACCTTCTCTGACGGCGTGCTCACACCCGCCCAACTTGTTCATCACGCGCTTGACGCCCACCTCCGGGCCATCGCCATCACGGACCACGACACAGTGGACGGGAACACCGAAGCCCTGGCCGAGGGGCAAGCCCGGGGACTCGAGGTGATCCCCGGCGTGGAGCTGTCCATCGCCTATCCCCGAGGCGAGCTGCACATCCTGGGATACTATGTGGATCATCTCGATCCGGCCCTGCATGAGGAGTTACAGCGGCTGCGCGAATACCGGCGGCGGCGCAATCCCCAGATCATCCGCAAGCTGGCCGAACTGGGCATGGAGCTGAATCTTGAGGCGATCCGGGCGAAGATCAACAATGGCAACGTGGGTCGTCCCCACATCGCCGCCGCGATGGTGGAGTGCGGGTACGTCCGATCGGTCAAGGAAGCGTTCAACCGGTACCTGCGCAAGGATGGACCGGCCTATGTGCCCAAGGAGATGCTCTCCGCGCCCGAAGGCATCCAATTGGTGCGGCGGTTCGGCGGTGTTCCCGTACTGGCCCACCCCCTCACCCTGGAAATCCAGGATCCCGCTGAGCTGGCCGACTTCCTGAGCCAGCTCAAAGCGGACGGGTTGGGCGGTATCGAAGCATACTACCTGTCGGACAACCGTTGTCCGGTGGAGCTCTACCGGGAAATCGCCCAGCGTCTGGATCTCTGTCTCACCGGCGGCAGCGATTTCCACGGTCCCGTCAAGCCCGAAGTGGCCATCGGCACCGGCCGCGGCAAGACCCGCCTCCCCTACCATCTCGTGGAAGAACTCAAGTCGCGCCGCCCCCCCGCCCCGGCCGCCGTGACAACCGGCATCGGCGGATCATCCGCCCGGCTGAACCTCTGAGACCTCCCCCCACCGCCCGAGCAGCTGGATTTCCCGTTCCAACTCAAGCCCTGTCCGATCCCGCACCGCCTGCTCCATGGCCCGGATCAGCGCCAGCACATCGCAGGCGGAGGCGGCTCCACGGTTGATGATGAAATTGGCGTGGCGCGAAAAGACCTCGGCATCACCTATCCGCGTGCCTTTGAGACCGCAGGACTCGATGATCTTCCCGGAGGGCGTGCCGGTCCGGTAATCATTCTTGAAGATGCAGCCTGCGTTGGGGAACAGGAACTGGCCCATCGCCTCCCGCCGGCGCTGAAAATCGGACATCGCCTCGCGGAGGTGCCCACGATCGGCCCCGGCCTCCATCCGGAGATCCACCTCGGCCACCCATACCCCGCCCGCCTGGAAACGCGAGCGCTTGTACGCAAACTCGCATGCGGCCGCTTCAAACGTCACCTCATGTCCCGCCCGGTCCACTCCGTGCACGCAGCGGACAACGTCGCCGATGGAGCGTTCGTAGCAGCGCGCGTTCATGAACACGGCGCCCCCGAGCGAGCCCGGCATGCCGTGGAAATTTTGCAGTCCGGCCAGCCCGCGCTCGGCGCAGAACTCGCACAGGTCGCTCATCCCGACACCAGCCTCCGCTCGGACTTCGGCGCCGCTGATCTCCACCCGGCGCATCGCCGTGGTCACGATTACTGCGCCATCCACCCCGGCATCCGCGACCAGCACATTGGACCCGCCCCCGAGGATGGTCAGCGGCAGGTCCTGGTCGATGGCCCAGCGGACCGCCGCCACAAATCCACGGGCACTGTCCGGCAGGAGCAGCCAGTCCGCTGGGCCGCCGATCCGAAACGTCGTATAGGGCGCCAGTGGTTCCCGCCGCCGGAATGGCACCGGAACACCCACCTGTTGCTCATTCATGCTACGCCTCCCGCGCGCGGTCATCTTACCACCACTGGAGCCGCGGGGAAAGGGCGGGCGGCTGTGCTATAATGTGGGTTTTCATGCCGACTCCGGTGAGGAGCGTTCCATGCCCCCAGTGCACCGACACCAGCTGCCCAACGGCCTCACCGTCTTGGTGATCGTGGACCACCGCCTGCCTGTCGTCTGCAGCACCATCTGGTACCGCGTCGGCACCCGAGACGAGCCCAAGAACCAGACGGGGATCGCCCACTTTCTGGAACACATGATGTTCAAGGGGACGCCCCGCTTTCCCAAGGGCCGCATCGACGCCATCAGCCTCCAGCGGGGCGGCAACAACAACGCCTTCACCTCATACGACTGCACCGGCTACTATTTCACCTTCGCCGCGGACCGCTGGGATGTGGCCCTGGACATCGAGGCCGACCGGATGCGACACCTGAACCTGGATCCGGCCGAATTCGAGGCGGAGCGGCAGGTCGTGCTCGAGGAACTGACCATGGGCGAAGATCACCCCTGGGAGTTCCTGCGGCGCAACGTCCGGGCGTTGGCCTACTCGCGACATCCGTACCGCCACCCGATCATCGGCTGGCCCGAGGACGTAGCGGCACTGACGGTGGAGCAGATGCGGGCCTTCCACCAGCGACACTACCAGCCGGGAAACGCCGTGCTGGTCGTAGCCGGCGATCTGAAACCCACCGACACGTTCCGGCGCATCGAAGACCGCTTCGGCCCGATCCCCGGCCGACCGACGCCGTTGGCCGTCCTGTCGCCGGACGGCCCCCCCGAAGGCCGGGTTCGCTTTGCGGCCTCCCGACCGGTTCACGTAAGCCGACTGTACATCGCGTTCCACGCACCGTCGGTCCGCCATCGCGGGATCTACGCCGCCCACCTGCTGTCCTACATCCTGGGCGAAGGCAAAACCAGCCGTCTGTACCGCCGGCTGGTGGAAGGCGATCGGACGGCCACCTCCGCCGCCATCCACTTTGAAGACATGCTGGACCCGGCGCTGCTGGGCGTGGCGGTCCAGCTCAAGTCCGGCGTCGCCCCTGCCGTTGTGGAGACTGCCGTGTTCGAGGAGCTCGACCGGTTGCGCACCGACGGCGTCACGCCGCTTGAACTGGCTCGCGCGCGACGTCAGCTCACCGCTGACACCGTTTTTGACCAGGAAGACGTCTCCAGCCTGGCGATCAATTACGGCATGTACGAGTGCATCGCCGGTTATCGCTACTACGAGCAATTCCTGGAGCGGGCCCGCCGGATAAGGGCGGTCGACATCCTGGCCGCCGCCAGGGAAATCCTCAACCCGGCGGCCTGTGTGGTGGGCTGCCTGGAGGAATCGCGGGGCGTTTCGGTCGGCACCGAGGAGGAGTCGGTGGACGAACCGCTGGAGCTGCCCGACCTGCGCCAGGGTTACCGCTTGCCTGCGACGCCAGCCGTGACCCGGGTGGTGGCCGGTCGATGCACGGGCAGCGGACCCGCCGTCCGGCTGCCCATTGAATCCCACCGACTGGCCAACGGCCTGACGGTGCTGGTGTGTCCGCAACGTCACATCCCCGCCGTCCTGCTGGGCGGCGTGGTTCAGGTGGGCAGCCGGGAGGACCGACCCGGCGCGGAGGGACTGGCCCATCTTGTCGCCGGAATGCTGGACGAGGGAACGCCGGCTCATGATTACCGCCACATCGCCGAGTTGGTGGATGGCCTCGGCGGCACCCTCGAGACGTTCAGCAACCGGGAGTCGTCGGGACTGATCTTAAAACTGCTTAAAACGGATTTCACGACAGGTTTGGATCTGCTGGACGAGCTCCTCAACGAGTCTCACTTTCCCTCGGACCGTCTAGAACTGTCTCGCTCGCAGCTGCTGACCCACGTCGCCGCTCTGGACGACCGCCCCGACTATGTCGGCTCGCGGGAGTTCAACCGCGTGGTCTTCCACGGCACGGCTCTGGCCCACCCGGTCCACGGCTGGCCGGACACGATTCGAAGCTTCTCCCGCGCCCAGCTTCGCCGCTTCCATCGCCGTCACTATACGCCGGCGAACACCATCGTCCTAGTCGCCGGAGATGTGGATCCCGCCCGGGCGCTGCGCGAAGTGGCGGCGCGCTGGCGGAAGCGGCCCGCCGGGATCCGGCCGCCCCGGCCGATCATATCCGTCAAACGCCAGCTCCGGCGCGTCGAGCGGACGGTCATGGTCGCCGATAAAGAGCAACTGCACATCTTCCTCGGGCACCTCGGCATCGCCCGATCCTGTCCGGAGTTCTACCCGCTGCTGCTGCTGGACATCATCCTCGGCGGCGGCCCCGGCTTCACCTCCCGCATCCCCCGCAAGCTGCGCGACGAGATGGGGCTGGCCTACACCACGTACGCCACCATCACCGCCACCGCCGGCATCGATCCGGGGCGGTTTCTTGCTTATATCGCCACGTCACCCCGACACCGCAACGCAGCCGTCCGCGGCATCCTGGACGAGATCCGGGCTGTTCGGGAACAGCGGGTGAGCCGGGCTGAGCTGCAAGCTGCCAAAGACTACCTGACCGGCAGCTTCGTGTTCAATTTCGAAAACATGGGACTGATCGTCAACTACATGCTCACCGCGTGGATGCATGGACTCGGCGTTGACTACTCCGAGCGTTTCCCCGCGCTGGTCGAGGCGGTCACCGCCGCGGACGTCCAGGCCGCCGCCCGGGCGCATCTGGATCCGGACCATGTGACAATCGTGGAAGTCAGGCCGAAGTCGCGGACAGGTAAGCTCCGGGCACGAGATAATTAATCACATACTCCCGGACGGCCGCCTCGAGCGGCGTGCCGCTCTCGTTCCAGCCGGCCTGCCGCAGGCGGGCCAACTCCGCCTGGGTGAAGTACTGGTAGCGCTCGCGCAGCTCCTCCGGCATGTCGATGTACTCAATCCGCGGCGGGCGGTCCAGCGCCGCAAAGATGGCCCGGGCCAGATCGTTCCAGGTGCGAGCCGCGCCGCTCCCCACGTTCAGGATGCCCGTCACACCGGGATGGTCGAGGCAGAACAGGGTCATCGCCACCGCGTCTTTCAGGTAGATGAAATCCCGCTTCTGCTCGCCGTCGGCGAACTCCGGCCGGTGGGAGCGGAACAGCCGGATCGCCCCGGTGGCGCGGATCTGCTCGTAGGCCTTCAGCACGACGCTCCGCATCTCCCCCTTGTGGTACTCATTGGGACCGAAGACGTTGAAGTATTTCAGGCCGGTGATCGTCTGTAGCAGTCCCGCCCGCCAGGCCCATAGGTCGAACAAGTGCTTGGAATAGCCGTACATGTTGAGCGGTTCCAGGTCGGGCAGCGACTCCTCCCGATCGGCGTACCCACGGGAGCCGTCCCCGTATGTGGCCGCACTGGAGGCATAAATGAAGCGGATGCCCCGTTCCACGGCGAAGGCGGCCAGATGCTTCGTGTACTCGAAATTGTTGCGGACGAGGTAGCCGGCATCTCGTTCCGTCGTGTCGGAACAGGCGCCCAGGTGGATGATCGCCCGAATTCCGGCCGGAGTCTGCCCCTGCAGGATCCGCTCCAGAAACGCATCCTTCTCCTGATAATCGGCGAAATGCAGTCCGCGCAGATTCCGCCAGCGGTCATCGGTACCGAGGCTGTCTACAGCCAGAATCCGCTCCTCGCCCCGCCGATTCAGCGCCCAGACGACGCCGCTGCCGATCATCCCCGCCGCGCCGGTCACTACGATCATCACCGCCTCCGTTTCGGGGTTGCCGACGCCTGCCATCTTATCCTATTTCCGGATCCTTGCCAACACGGCCGGGACGGCTGGCCGGCGCCCACTTTACAGCTTGCATCCGCCCCAGTCTGTGCTAACATTGGCGGCTTACAGACTGGTCCGCAAGGGAGAAGACGGAGGATGAACTACCTCGAAGCAGCTCTGAAGATCCTGGAAGAAGCCGGTCGCCCCCTCACCTCACAACAGATCACGATAACCGCTTTGGAGCGGGATTGGATCGAACCGCAGGGGCCCGAGCCCTCCTCGATCATGAATGTGCTGATCATGCAGGATCTGAAATCCCGCGGTGTGCGTTCCGATTTTTCCCGGGTGAGCCCCGGCACCTATACCCTGCGCAAACTGGTGTATAAGAACGCGCCCGAAGTGGAGGATCCGCCTCCGCCGCGGTCGGTGCCCGCGCATGCCGACAGGCCCCGCCATGCCCCCCGTGCCGACAAGCAGCGGTCGGAGGGACACCGCTCCCAGCCCAATCGTCCGGCGTCCGGCAATCGCGAGATGGTGAACCGTCCCCAGCGGCAGCACGGCGGGCAGTCCCGCCCGCACCCGACCATGAAGCGCCCTGAGCCGGCTCGCGCCGCCGGCGGACCGACCGTGGACAGCAAGGAGCTGTGGGAGCTGATGGAAGCACTGGGCACGGTGATGGGGTATAAGGTGCTGCCCGTACGCCTCGCGGACAAGACGACCAACTGCATGGGCTGGCACATCGGCGGCAACCCGGAGCTGGCCTACATTCTCTGGGTCGTTGAAGGCACTGACATGAACCAGGGGATCCGGGAGCTGATCGGCTTGAACTACCACAAGGTGATGATCATGGCCGATGACGACAATCTGGCGGCCGCCCAGCAATTCATCGAAGGGCATGCCGACCGCGACAAGATCGGCCTCGTGTCTCTCCGGGTGTTGCGCGACCAGGCCCGCGCCGGCACCCAGTACATGGAGTTTTATAACACCTTGTGCGATTGCCGGCCGCTGGGCGACCGGAAGACCCCTCTCGTATCCTGAAGCTGACTACAGCCGGCTCTGTGCCTCGGGGGCCGCTCGCCGATGCGCCCGCCAGACCAGCCAGAACGCCTCGGCGGCCGAGTACGCATACACAACCCCAAAAGCCAGACAGGTCACCAGGAACCGCGTCCGGTTCCGCGCCATGACCTGATGGGTGATGTCCAGGGACAGGCTCAACATGCCGGCCGGGTCCAGCGGCGGTTCCGCCGGTACCAAGGTCAGGACATCCAGGCAGGCCGCCACCAGGAACACTGCAAGGATGCCGATCGCGAGTCCTCCTTGAATGAAGCCGGCCAGCCGGCGGCCCAGGTTCCATTGCCCCAACCCGGGACACACCAGCAGCGAGAGCAGCACCGGGGTCCACGGCCAGCGCGATTTCGGCTGAGTTGTTGCCGATGGTGTCAAGAGCGCCCCTCCTGCAGGCTGTCCGGCCTCATTCCCGGAACGGGACCGCGTCATGAGGCAGACTCCCTCGCGGCGCCCGCAGATACGCGAAGGGGGATTCGTGAAGGAAATTGGACACCCGCGAGGTGTAGACATCGGCATAGTGCTCCACCTGGCGGGCGAGCAGACTCTTGTCGTTGCCGGCCCGCATGAGCAGCCCCCACGTGTGGTTGCGCAACTCGCCGCTCTCCCTGGCCAGCGGGCCGATCTGGTCGTCGAGTGCCTCCAGCCGGCTGCGCAGGGAGCCGATTTCCGACCGCAGCCGCTGGGGATCGGCGACCGGCGCCGGTCCGTAGGCCAACTCGGCCCGTTGCAACTGGGTCCGCAGTTGGGCATGGCGGTGCTCCAGCGCGATTTTAGCCTCCATGAGCTGAACCAGCTGGTTCTGATGCTGCTGGAAGGCGGACAGGGCGGTCAGTTCTCCCTCAAGCTCCCGCAGGATGAGGGCGGTCCGCCAGCGCATGATGTCTTTGGACACGTGGACGTCGGTGAAGATGTGATCGCCGACGAACAGAATCTCCTCGCCGGACACGCCGAGATACGCTTCGACCTGCCGGGCGTCACCCCCCACATACACGCCGGGCCTGCAGATCCCGCCCGGACACGGCTTCAGCAAACCGTCCGGGGTGGCCAGCTCGAACAACGGCATCCGATGGCTGAAGAAATCGGGTTTACGGGCGGACAGGATCACCAGTTCGAACAAGTCGCGCCACGTCTGCCCGGCCGGCAGGTGCCGGTCGAGGGCGTGGGCCATGATCCGCTGGGTGTAGGACCACTCGGAGTTGGTGATGAGCAGAAGCCGTTTGCCCGCCTTGAGCTGGTCCAGCAGAGTCAGGACCAATTCCGGATCCGCCTCGACGAACTGCTCCGGGCGGCTCAGGATCTCGGCCTTCAACTCCCCCTCCATGTGCGCCTCATCCAGGCACCGCTTGACCTCCCGGTACAGGTCGGCGTAGCCGATCGCACCCGGTAGCAGCCCCCGGTCGAGGCGGTCCACCAGCTGGGCGTACATGGACGCCTCGGATAACGAGAACAGCGTGTTCAGGAACACGAAGCGGCGGTCCGACAGCTCGACCTCCGTCCGGCCGTACACCTCGCGCTGGACGTCGAACGGCATCGGCCGGGTTCCGTGGCAGGCGCGGGTTACGTAGCCGAATCGGTTGGCCTTGATCAGGTTGCCCAGCTTCGTGTCGATCAGGAGACCGCGGATGACCTGTTCCGGGTTGAACCGCACGTCGTCGACCGGCCAGCCAAGATCCGCCAGCTTGTCCCTGAGCGCCAAAAACGCCCGCTGCTCCCACGCCTCGACCTGGTAGTGCACCAGGGTGTAATCCATATCGTATCCCACGGCCCGGATGCTGCGCAGGTTCAGCGTGCGGTTGCAGTAAACCCGCCGTTCCGGCGGAGGCATGGCGAAGATGTTTTCAGGGATGGTCATGACGGATTCCCGGGGCGGCAGGCCGGCGGTGCGGCGCAGTCGGCGCACGGCGCGGCCACTTGGTCCGGGTCTCGGAAATCGGCCGGATCACTTGGTCTGCCGCATTTTGTCGACGTCGCCGGCGTGGAAGAAATGAAGCTCCAGCTGCGGATCGTTCATCAACGTGTGCGGCATCCGCGCCACCTCGCGGGTGACTTCACG